>DATFGV010000464.1:0-2857 GCA_035249115.1 Vineibacter sp. | reverse complement strand
CCATACGTGCCGTAGGAGCGCAGGCACACCGCGGCGAACGCGAAGGCCGCCGAACCCCACAGCCAGTGCCGCGCCTCCTGTCCTTGCGTGTGCGCCGCCTCGCGGTAGACGAAGCCGTCGGCGCGGGAACCGTCGGGGCGGTACGGCAGCCGCATCAGGACCCGCGGAAACACCACGCCGAGATAGCGGCTATCCTCGGCGCCGCTGCGCAGCGAGCGCCAGCCGGCGAATTCGGGCCGCTGGAACATGCCGCTCAGGTCGATGGTCGGCACCAGTTCGCGGAAGCGGTCGACGCCGAACATGGCGGGCGAGCAGCCCAGCACCATTGGCGTGTGCGGCGCCGCCGCGACGCCGGCCAAAGACCGTAGCGTCTCGAGATCCTTGGGGTGTTTGCTGGGTTCGTAGTCGGCCACCATCAACCCGAAAGGCTCGCCGCCGGGCGTGTCGAATTCCTGGGTGTAGATCTTGTCGAACGCCTGGCTCTGGTCGAACTCGACGGCGCGTTCCAGGTCGCGCGTCAGTTCGCGCCAGGACAGGTTCAGCACCCGCACCTTGGCCGTCTTGATGCCGTCGGCGACGCGGATCAGCCACAGCACGCCGCGCCACGACGACTCCAGCCGCTGGAAACGCGGATGGTGCAGAATCTCATCGACCTGCACCGACAGCATCCGGTCGATGCCGGCGATCAGCCGGTCGATATGGAACGTGATCTCGCGATTGCGCCGCCAGCGCGCATCGCGCTCGGCCGGCGACAGGCGTGGGCCTACCCGCCCGCCGTGCCGCGGGCCGGGCGGCGCAAGCTCCGTCGCCGCAGCGAGGCCGGAGTCCGCCAGCGTGATGCCGGCGGACTCCAGTGTATCGGTCAGAACGGCGTCCTCTGGTGCCGTCACGGTGTCTCCCGTCAGCCCGCCTTCGCCGGAATACGGGCGACCATGCGCAGCGACGTCGTCAGCTCTTCCAACTGCAGCCACGGCCGCATATGGGCCACCGCGTAGTAGGAACCGGGGGCGCCCGGCACCTCCTGGACGGTGACGCGAGCCTCACGCAGCGGGTACTTCGCCTTCATCTCGGCACCAACGTCCGGATTGGCGTTGCAGTAGTTGCTGATCCAGTTGTTCAGCCACTTCTCGCAGTCGCTGCGCTCCATGAACGAACCGATCTTGTCGCGGCCCATGATCTTCAGATAGTGGGCGAAACGCGACGACGCCATGATGTACGGCAGGCGCGACGAGATCGCCTCGTTGGCGGTCGCCTCGGCCTTGTCGTACTTCTTCGGCCGGTGCACGGTCTGCGCCCCGAAGAATACGGCGTAGTCGGTGTTCTTGTAGTGGCACAGCGGCAGGAAGCCGAGGTCCGACAGTTCCTTCTCGCGCCGGTCGGTGATCGCGATCTCCGTCGGGCACTTCTGGTCCTGGTCGCCGTCGTCGCTGACGAAGGTGTGCGACGGCAGGTTCTGCACCATGCCGCCGTTCTCCGCGCCACGGATCGTGGTGCAGAAGCCGGTCCTCGCGAACGAGTCGGTGAGACGCGCGCCCATCACGTAGGCCGCGTTCATCCAGCAATAGTGCTCGTGATTGAGCGCCTTGCCGGGCTCGCCTTCCTCGAAGTCGAACTCCTCGATCGGCTTCGTCTCCTTGCCGTAGGGCAGGCGCGCAAGGGCGCGCGGCATCGTCAGGGTGACGAAGCGCGAGTCCTCGCTGTCGCGGAACGACCGCCAGCCGGCGAACTTGACGCTGTCGAAGCCCTTCTTCAGGTCGCGGATGTCCTTGAGGCCGCGGAAGTCCGACAGCTCGAACATCTTCGGATCGGCCGCCGAGATGAACGGCGCGAACGAGGCGGCGGCGACGCCGCCCAGACCGCGCAGCAACTCGACGTCGTCGGGATGCGGCGAGAACTCGTAGTCGCCGATCAGCGCGCCGTACGGCTCGCCGCCGGGCGTGCCGAACTCGTTCTCGTAGATCTTCTTGAACAGCAGGCTCTGGTCGAACTCGGTCGCCTTGCTGAAGTCGTTCAGCAGCTGGCGCTTGTTCATGTTGAGCATGCGGATCTTCAGCATCGTGCCCGTCTCGCTGTTCATCACGAGATGGTGCAGGCCGCGCCAGCTGCCCTCGAGCTTCAGGAACTTCTCGTGGTGCATGACCTCGGCCAGCTGGCTCGAGATCTTCGAGTCGATCAGCGCGATGGCGCGGCGGATCGTCTGGTTCAGGTTCTTGCTGAACTTGACCGTGCCGGCCATCGCCTGCTCGGTCAGCGCCTTCAGCAGGTCCTGGGCCTCGTTGGCGTCGGTCTGCTTGGTGGCGCCGATGGCGGCGTCGAGCAGCGAGGCGCTTTCCTCGGTCGCGACCTGCGCGGCCTGTGCCTGGGTTTGAGTTTCGGCAGCCATGGATCAGCCCTCCCCGCCGCGCTTCTTGATTTCCTCGTGCAGCTTCTTGACCGCTTCCTCGTCGGCCAGAACCTTCTCGAGCAGCTGCTCCAGATCGTCGGAGCGGTCCGCCTTGGTCATGAGATCGCGCAACTTGTCGCGCGTCTCCTTCAGTTTGCGCAGCGGCTCGACCTGGTCGACGATGCGCTGCGGTTCGAAGTCGTCCATCGAATTGAACTTGAGGTTGACGGCCATCTCGCTGCCGTCATCCTGAAGCTTGTTCTGGACCCGCATGTTGAGGCCCGGCGTCATGTTCGACATGATCTTGTTGAAGTTGTCCCGGTCGATCTGGACGAACTTGCGGTCGCGGACCTCGGGCAGCTTCTGGGTCGGATCGCCCGAAAAGTCGCCCATGACGCCGACGACGAAGGGCAGCTCCTTTTCGACCGTCGCCCCTTCGGTCTCGACCTCGTACTTGATGTGGACACGCGGCTT
>DATFGV010000463.1:0-4762 GCA_035249115.1 Vineibacter sp. | reverse complement strand
TGGGCGCTGAAATAGGGCGTGCGGCCGAACTCCGTCATGTTGGCCAGCAACGGCACGCCGGGCAGGGCGGCGGCGAAGGCGCGGAACATCTCGGCCGAGGTCAGCGCCTCGGGGAAGATCGCATCGGCGCCGGCCGCGAGATAGAGCCGAGCCCGCGCGACGGCGCCGTCGAGTCCCTCCTGCGCCGCAGCATCAGTGCGGGCGATGACGTAGAGATGCCGTCGCGCCTTGACGGCGGAAGCGACCTTGGCCGCCATGTCGCGCGCGTCGGCCAGCTTCTTGTCGTTGAGGTGGCCGCATTTCTTGGGCAGCAGCTGGTCCTCGAGATGCACCGCCGCGGCGCCCGCATCCTCGAAGCTGCGGACCATGTGCATGACGTTCAACGCCTCGCCGTAGCCGGTGTCGCCGTCGACCAGCACCGGCAGGCCGCCGGCGCGCGCCAGCTGGCGGATGAAGAAGCAGACATCCTCGATGGTGATGACGCCGAGATCCGGCAATCCCATCGAGGCGCTCATCGCCGCGCCCGACAGGTAGAGCGCCTCGAAGCCTGCCGCCCTGGCTTGCAGCGCCGACAGCCCGTTGTGCGCGCCGGGCATCTTCAGGATGCCGCCACGCGCAAGCAGGGCACGGAAGCGCGCGCCGGCAGGGGCGTCGGGCAGGTCGGTGGCGACGAGATACGGCATGGCGCATTCCTCCAGGCGCCGCGCGGCGGCGGCCCGATGACCGGTCGTTCGACGGCGTTGTCCGACGTTGCCCACGCCGGGCCGGCGGCATCGCCAGTGTCGCTCCATCCCGTCGCCGCGACCAGCGTTCGGCGGGCGGCGTGTACGTCGGTTTGACACGGGCGGAGACCGACACCGCGTGGCCCGACATCGCCGTCCCGCATCGCCCACGGCCGTTGCCCCGTCGCGCCCGCCGCCGCCGGCAGCGCCGTGGTGCCGCGCAGCCCCGCCTCGATCGCCACGTGCGACGACGTCGAGCGCAGGTCGCGCTCGATGGTCAAGCCGGCGGACCGAGGTGCCGCGGCGCTCAGGGCGATCTCCCAAGCCGGCCTCTGCCGTCGTCCCGACCAAGGCCCGAAGGGCCGCGTGGAGGGACCTTCGCTGAGCAACGCCGGCTTGAGTTGTCGATCCAAGGTCCCTCGACTGCACCGCGCTTCGCGCGGTTCCGCTCGGGACGACGGCGTAGGCGTCGGCGCGCTGGGGGCGCGCGACTCCTGTCGCGCGTCTTGGTCTTCGCCGCGACATGACGCGTCACTGGAGTGACGCGCCCCCAGCACTTGCATCAGTGGCTTTGGCGCCACGGGTAGAGGCGGCGCGGTGGGGGCGACTGACGCGTCGCTGGAGCGACGCGCCGCCAGCGGGGCGCTGCGAGGGCGACCCCACAGATCGGGGCGGCGGTGGCGCAGCCAGATCATGCAGGCTTGCCGATCGGGCGCCACCTCGCGGGTAAAGGTCTTGGCGACCGTCTTGCCATCCTCGCGCAGCCAGCGGACCGAGCGCAGCTCGAAACCGCAGGCGCGGCGGAACAGGGCGGTGGTGACGGCGGCGTCGGCCGCCGCCTGGCCGCGGGCCACCGCCTGGGCGAATTCGGGATGCATCGCCAGCCAGTCGGCAATGGTATCCGCATCAGTCCGGAAGGCGGCGGCGAGATCGGCCGGCTCACCGCCCAGGCGGCAGAGATGCTCGGCCTGGCGGGCAAAATCGGGCTGGTAGTCGACATCCGACGGAACCGAAGGGAAGTCAGCGGCCTGGGTCATGGCGGCCTCCATGTATGAACATAACAAGAACATTACTATACCATTGCTAAAAGACCGTCAAGAGCCTATATTCGTACCATTCTGGATTCCCTACCCTGTCAGCCCGGTAACGGCCGTCTCGGCCGGCGTTCGCTTGATGGGCAGGGTGAATAGGTTACGGGCGGTGAGCAGCCACCGCCGGCGCGCCGGTTCCGGGCCGGCGCGGCGGCGGCCGGTCGCGTCCGGCGGCTCAGCCCGCCAGCCGGTCCATGAAGGCGCGCAGCATCGGTGCCCACTGCGCGGCGTCGGCGTGGCTGGCGAGGTGGCCCTTGTCGGTGACCAGCTCGACATAGGTGATGTCGATGCCGGCGGCACGCAGGTCGGCGGCGTAGCCCGGCCCGACCGCGCCGGGGAACAGCTTGTCGTTGGGCGCGATGACGTACAGCACCTTGGCCTTGATCTTCCCGTAGTCGGCGGTGATGTCGAAACGGCTGATCGCCTTGCGCAACACCACCAGCGAATGGCCGTCGTAGGTTTCGGCCCAGGCCCGGGCCGTGGCGCGGATCGCCGCCTCGCGCGCCGCCGGGTCGGGGATGCTCGCGGCCAGCAGCTCGCGCTGGCCATAGTTGATCAGCGTGTCGTAGCGGATCTGTTCCAGCACCGTCTTGATGCCGCCTTTGTCGTAGTACCAGCCGCCGTTCCAATTCGGATCGGTGGCCAGGCGGCTGATCAGCGTCTCGATCGGCTCCAGGCCGCCGCGCATTCTCGGCGCCGTCACCGTCGGCACGATGCCGCGCATGAAGTCGGGATAGGTGACGGCCCACTGGAAGGCCTGAAAGCCGCCCATCGATGGGCCGACCACGGCGTGCAGGCGCTTGACGCCGAGATGGTCGAGCAGTGCCTTCTGTGCTCGCACCGAGTCGCGCAGGGTCACCTCGGGGAAGGTCGGGCCGTAGGGCTTGCCGGTCTTCGGGTCCGCGGTGTTGGGGCCTGACGAACCGTGCGCCGAGCCCAGCGCGTTGGCGCCGACCACGAAGTAGCGGTCGGTGTCGATCGCCTTGCCGGGGCCGATCAGCGCATCCCACCACCCCAGCTGGTCCTCCGCCACGCCGGGCGCCGCCTTGCCCGCGGCGTAGCGGCCGGCGACATGGGCGCTCGAGGTGTAGCCGTGCGTCGCCAGCACGGCGTTGTCGCCGGCGGCGTTGAGCTTACCGTAGGTCTCGTAGGCGACACGGCACTCGGGCAGCGCGCCGCCCAGGTCGAGCGCGACATCGCGCAGGGTGAAGAGCCGGCTTTCAACGTAGGCGAGCGAGGTCATGCGGTGTCCCTGGCCGAGGTGGCGCAATGTGAACTGTAGCAGCCTATCGCGCCCGGCCGGCTCACGCGATTTTGCCTTTGCGCAGGTCTGACCGGCCGGCGACGCCGGGTTAGGATGATGATCGACGCACGGCCGTCGATCACGCGCTGGGGGCGCGCCACGCTGTGGCGCGTCATGGGCTGCCGCAGATGAAGACGCGCCACAGGCGTGGCGCGCCCCCAGCGTGTCGTCGGTCAACCGGGTTTTCGTTCGGGGCATCAATGACCATGGCTTCGCTCGGCCGCAGACAGCTGATCGGTGGTGGAATCGCCGCGGCGATGCCGACCGGCCTTGCCGCACAGCCGCGCCCGCAGTTCACGCGGCCGATCCCCTCGAGCGGCGAAGCGCTGCCGGTGATCGGTCTCGGCAGCTGGATCACCTTCAACGTCGGCAACGACCCGCGCGCCCGCGAGTCCTGCGCCGAGGTGATGCAGGCCTTCTTCGCCGACGGCGGCCGGCTGATCGACTCCTCGCCAATGTACGCCTCGTCGCAGGACGTTATCGGCTACGGCCTGAAGAGATTGGGGGCGCCGGCGGCGTTGTTCTCGGCCGAGAAGGTGTGGATCTCGGGGGCCGCCCGCGGCGCGGCGCAGATGGAAGAGTCACGCCGCTTCTGGGGCGTGCCGCGTTTCGACCTGATGCAGGTGCACAACCTGCTCGACTGGCAGACCCAGCTGCCGGCGCTGCTGGCGATGAAGGCCGACGGCCGGGTGCGCTACGTCGGCATCACCACGTCGGAAGGCCGCCGGCACGGCGAGATCGAGCAGGTCATGCGCGCCCATCCGATCGACTTCGTGCAGGTCAGCTACAACGTGCTCGACCGCGCGGTCGAAAACAGGATCCTGCCACTGGCGCGCGAGCGCGGCATCGCGGTGCTGGCCAACCGGCCGTTCCGCGAAGGCGCGCTGATCCGGCAGGTGAAGCGCCACCCTCTGCCCGCCTGGGCGGCCGACTGCGACGCTGCCAACTGGGCACAGCTGCTGCTGAAGTTCATCGTGGCGCATCCCGCCGTCACCTGCGCCATTCCGGCCACCAGCCAGGTGGCGCATGTGCGCGAGAACATGGGCGCCGCCACCGGCCGCCTGCCGGACGAGGCGCTGCGCCGGCGGCTGATCGCGCATGTCGAGGCGCTGTGATGTCGGAGTGGTGGACCTACCGCCTCTCCGACTTCTTGTTGTTCGCGCCGCGCACCTACTGGCGCCTGTTCGAGCTGTACAACGCCGACATCTGGCCGGCGCAGGTCGTCGCACTGACGCTGGGCGCGGCGATCCTGGTGCTGCTGTGGCGCGGGCCGGCATGGCGCGGACGTGCGATCATGGCGATCCTCGCCGTCGCGTGGCTGTGGGTCGCGGTGGCGTTCCACCTGCAGCGCTACGCCAGCATCAATTGGGCAGCGACGTACTTCGCGGCAGGCTTTGCGCTTGAAGCGCTGCTGTTGCTTTGGCTGGCGTTCGTGCGCAAGCGGCATGACGATCGACCGTCGCCGACGATCGCCCGCGTTGCGCTGAGCCTGTTGCTGTTCGCGTTGGCGGTGCAGCCGCTGATCGGACCGCTGCTCGGCCGGTCGTGGGCAGCGGTCGAGCTGTTCAGCGTCGCGCCCGACCCGACGGCTGTCGCCACGTTGGCGGTGCTGCTCCTGTCAGCCGATGGTTGGCGCTGGGCCGCAA
>DATFGV010000462.1:0-5484 GCA_035249115.1 Vineibacter sp. | reverse complement strand
CGCACTTTCGTCTGCTTGGCTGGCGCCTGGATGGGCGGTTGGTCGTGGCAGTTCGTCGCCGACAGGCTGCGCGCGGCCGGTCATCGCGTTTTCACGCCGACGTTTCGCGGGCTCGCCGAACGGGCCCATGAGCTGTCGCCCGACATCGGCAACGAGAGCTGCGCCGAAGACGCCACCGCTTGCCTGGTGGATAACGACCTGAATGACGTGGTTCTGGTGGGGCATTCCTTCGGCAGCCTGATCGCGGCGCTGGTGGTCGACCGCATGCCCGAACGCATCGGCCATCTGGTGATCGTTGATGGTGGCGTTCCGACCGATGGCCAGTCGATCTTTGGGAGAATCCCGAAGGAGATCGCCGCCAAGCGGCAGACACTCGCCAAAGAGGTCAACGGCGTGAAGGTGCTGCCGTTCGCGCCGGTCACCAGCCTGATCATCGACGACCTGGAACTCGCCCGGTGGACGCATCGGCAGCTCACGCCGCATCCGCTGCGCTGCTACACCGAGCCGATCCGACTGAAGAACACGTCGCGGAATGGCGTGCCGACGTCCTACATCGCCTGCATCAAGCCCCGCTATCCGGTCTCAGCCGGCAGCCACGAGCGTGTGCAGGCGATACCCGAGATCCGATTCAGGCCGATCGCAGCCGGTCACAATTGCATCATCTCGGCACCCGATCTGGTGGTGGCCGAGCTTCTGGCGGTACCTGGATCCCATGACAGGGTTGGAGAATCAGGCACCAGCCACTAGGCATCAGGGATCAGGCGGCATGCAGCCATCGAGGGAGACGCCGGACCTGGACGACGCAAGGCGTGCGTCACCCTGACGCCGAGATGATCACCTGATCTTCCATTCCCACCCCCGCTCCCTGACCCTGGCATCCGAATCGCCAATCCGGAACCGCCGGCGCATTGCGGCGTTTTTTGGTCATCACCAACCCATTCCAGGGAGACCGGATCATGGCGAAAACACAGAGCGCACGGTTGGAACAGAACGCCGAATCGACGTCGAGCGCCATCATTGCCGCCGACAAGGTGGAAGGGACCAATGTCTACAACCGCACCGGTGACAAGCTCGGCACGGTCGATCACGTCATGATCGACAAGAGCAGCGGCAAAGTCTGCTACGCCATCATGTCGTTTGGCGGCTTCCTCGGCATGGGGGAAAGCTACCATCCGCTGCCGTGGCAGAAGCTGACCTACGATCAGGACAAGGGCGGTTTCGTGGTCGATCTCGACAAGCGCCAGCTGGAGGGCGCGCCCTACCACAAGGGCGAGGACTTCGTGTGGTCGCGCGACTACGGCCGCCGCGTCGACCAGTACTACGGCTTGCCGACGAGCTACTGGCTCTGAGCCAACACCCAAGACGGGATTCCGAGACCAGTACCGAACAAGACCGAAAGGTGATCTCCAGGCGACCGTTATTGCGAGCACAGCGAGCAATCCTTCGGTTCGATGAATTGCTAGCCTTCGCCTCGCGATGATGGGTGCGGCCGTCGACGTCAGGATTTCACGATTTCCGGCACTGGCATTGACCGGCGCGTTCCCAGCGAACGCGCCGGTATTGCTAGGTGCAACGGCGTTGGTACGGCGCAGCCGGATTGCTGAGAGATGTCTTGCGCGAATCCCGTGGCCAACCAGTAGGCCGATGCCACGGCGGCGCCACGCGGCATCGAGTCGACTGAACTGCGCGACCTTTCACACGTCGAGACAGCGGCTGCTTGCCTCCTGAGCCGTGAGGTGGCTAAGGTCGGCGCATGACGGCGTTGCCTTATCCGTTGGTCGAACTCGACCTATCCGCCCCGCTCGACCTTCACCGCGCTACCGTGCTGCCGGAGTGGATCGACTGGAACGGCCACATGAACGTCGGCTTCTACGTCGTGGCGTTCGACAAGGCGACGGACACCTTGTGCACGCAGATCGGCGTCGGTTGGGAATACACACGCGACAAGATCGGCATGACCTTCGTGCTCGAGGCGCACGTCACCTACGACCGCGAGGTGCGCGAGGGCGATCCGCTGCGCATCACCACCCAGGTGCTCGACCACGACGCCAAGCGTGTGCACTACTTTCACACCATGCATCACGGCACCGAAGGCTGGGTGTCGGCGACCAACGAGCTGATCCTGATGAATATCGACTATGACAGCCGCCGCTCGGCGCCGTGGCCAGAGGAGACCCAACGCCGCCTCGGTCTGATGGCGGCGGCGCACGTCAAACTGCCGCGGCCCGAGAAGGCCGGCCGCGTCATCGGCATCAAGCGGCGCTAGGCAGCGGCCGACGAGCGGCCCGACGCGGGATTGCAGCGGCCATGTGCGGCACAAGCTTCATGGAGCGCACCACCGGCCTGCCGGCGAGCATCGATTCGCTTTCGCACGATCTGGCGGCATTGGGCGTTCGCCCCGGCACGACGTTGCTGGTGCACAGCTCGCTGGCGTCGATGGGCTGGGTCATAGGTGGCGCGCCGAGCGCGGTCGCGGCGCTGACCGCGGTCCTGGGACCCGACGGCACGCTGGTCATGCCGACTCATTCCGGTGTGCTCTCCGATCCGGCCGAGTGGGTCGCGCCGCCAGTGCCGGCAGCCTGGCACGCGCATATCCGCAGCCACATGCCGGCCTACGACCCGGAGACCACGGTGACGCGGATCATGGGCGCCATCCCCGAAAGCTTCCGCACCCAGCCCGGTGCGCGGCGCAGCGCCCACCCGCGCCAATCGTGCGCGGCGCGCGGGCCGCAGGCGGCGTTCATTACCGACGACCATGCGCTGGAGTGCGCCATGGGAGAATGCTCGCCGCTGGCGCGCGTCTACGATCTCGACGGCTGGGTACTGCTACTGGGCGTCGGCCACGCGCGCAACACCTCGCTGCACCTTGCCGAGCACCGGGCGCGCTATCCTGCCAAGCGGGACAAATCATTCGGCAGCCCGGTCACGATTGACGGCGCGCGTCGCTGGCTCGTGGTTCAGGATCTCGACTTCGACGATTCCGATTTCGCCGCCGTCGGCGACGCCTTCGAGCGCGAGAGGCGCGAAGTCGCAGTCGGCACGGTGGGCTACGCCCCGGCCCGCCTGATGCGCCAGCGTCCGCTAGTCGATTTCGGCGCCCGCTGGATGACGGCAAACCGGAAATAGCGAGCCATCTCAACGGCCTTTGAACACCGGCTTGCGCTTCTCGGCGAAGGCCAGCATCGCCTCCCGCGAATCCTCGGTGGTGCCCAGCTCGGCCGTCATGTTCTGCTCGAAGCGGTAGCCGTCGCGCAGGCTCATCGCCTCAATGGTGTTGAGCGAATGCTTGGCGAGCTTCATCGCCACCGGGCTTTTGGCGGCGATTTCGCGCGCCAGGCCCATCGCGGTTTCCATCAGACTGTCCGCAGCGACACAAGCCTCGATCACGCCCAGCCGATGGCACTCCGCCGCCGGAACACGGTAGCCGGTAAACATCATGCGCCGCACCAGTGAGTGCCGGCCGAATAGCCGCATGGCGTGCCGGCCGCCGCCCATCAACCCGACATCGATTTCGGGTAGGCCGATGACGGCGTTGTCCGACGCCACGACGATGTCGCAGGACGCGACCAGTGCCAGGCCGGCGCCCAGCGCCGCGCCGTTGACCGCTGCGATCACTGGCTTGCGGCATTCGGCGATGCTGTGGAAGCACTCGCGCGCCCGGCGGCTGTGGCCCCACTGCTCGCCCACCTCCCGCACCTTGCCGGCGCGGCCCTTGATGTCGGCACCGGCCGAGAACACCTTGCCGGCGCCGGTCAGGACCGCGACACGCACGTCGTCGCGGTCGCTGATCTCGTCGAAGACCGACATCATGTCTTCGTGGAACTGCCGGCTCTGGGCGTTGACCGGCGGATTGTCCATGGTCACAACGGCGATGAAATCGTCGACCTGCAGGCGCACGGTCTGGCGGTCCATGGCTCTCACTCCCTATCGTCGCGGCGGCCGCGCCGCGAATCAGGACGTCGCACGCTACCCGTCGGCCAGGCGCCGCAGGGCGTCGGCACGAAACCGGTAGGGCAGCCAGGTGTCGATATGGACGCCGCCCAGCGTCGCGTAGAAGCGGCGCGCCGGATTCCAGTGCAGCACGTTCAGATCGATGCGGCCGTAGCCCTTCTCAGCGCATTCGCGGGCCAGCGCCGCCATCAACGCCCGGCCGACTCCGGCCTGCCGCACGTCCTCCTCGACCCAGATGTCCTCGACGAAGATGCCGCGGCTGGCCTCCCAGACCGAGTAGTTGAACGTATAGAGCGCAAAACCCACCGGACGGCCGTCGAGCTCGGCGATCAGGGTCGCAAACTTCGCGTTCGGCCCAAAGCCGTCTCGCGCCAAGACCTCCGGTGTCGCCTTCACGGCCTCAGGCTCGCCCTCGAACGTGGCCAGCGCCACGCTAAAGCGATGGATCGTGGCGGCGTCGGCCGGCGTCGCGGACCGTACGGTGACGTTCGGCATCGTGCCGCCGCCGTCAGAACGCGAGGCCACTATGGTCAACCAGCGCCACGGTGAAGATTGCAGCGCGTCGGTCGCGAATTCGATAGGCCATCGGCCCTCCCTTCAGGCAGCGACGGCGGGGCGCCGCTGTCCTTCGTCATTCTGGCGGTGGCAACCCTGCGCGCGCCGCCTCGATCGCCTCGCGAATCGCCGCCGTATCGCCCACCTGGTTCACCAGCAACAGGATCAACCGGGCGTCGAACGCCCGGCACTGCGCCTCGTCGAGCCCTTTGTGCGCATCAACGATCAAATTGTAGACATCATCCGGCTGCGCCAGGTTCAGCGTACGTTTGAGCGCCAAGAGGATCTCCGTCAACGTCCCGTCGCCCGCCGCATGCCCTCGGCCAACGCCACCATGTCAAGCGTCCGCCAGCGACCCGCCACTACCTGGTCGGGCCGCACCAGGAAGGTTGTGCCGCCGCGCGCATCGCAGCGCCGCGCCAGCATGCCCTGGGTGTCGCTCAGTGTTGTCCAGCCGGAAGGCGCCCGTCCGCCGTCGCGCACGATCGCTAGCCGTTCGAGCACAATCGGCCCGGCATCCAGACGCACCGTGACGTCTGCCGGCACCGACTCCGGCCGGTCGGCAAAGGTCACGACAGCGAATCGGCCGGCCACCGCCTCGGAGGCCCAGACCTGAGCGCCAGCGGCCACGGGCGCGTCGGGCAGGACGTCGCCCGGTGCCGGCGCCGCACCCCAATCACCGCCATCGCTACGGGCGTGCAGTGGCGAATCGGGACAGCGCGTCGGCCTCGACAGGCGACCACTGTTGACCAGGGCGCGCGCGAACGGAAAGTCGCGCGCCAGATCCAGGGTGGCGTCGCGGAAGACGCGGCTGGCGGGAAACTTCGGGGTGATGAAGTCGGTGCTGCGGGTCGACTCGCGGATGTTCTGCCACGCCGCCTGCGTGCGCTCGACGCTGTAGCTTTCCAGCAGCGACTCCGGCGCCTCGCCGCGGACCACCATCGCCAGCTTCCAGCCGAGATTGTCGGCGTCCTGCAC
>DATFGV010000461.1:0-19549 GCA_035249115.1 Vineibacter sp. | reverse complement strand
ACCCGAGCGGTCGGCGTGGCCTGTCACGTCGATCCGGGTCGAGCGGCCGGCCTTGGCCTGCGCCGCCGCCTGGCTGATGGTCTGCAGCGCCGTCGGCGTCAGGTTGGCGCGGTCGAAGTCGAAGAACACGATGAAGCTCTTGGTCTGGCCCGGAGGCGGCGGTGCCGCCACGCCCGGAGGCGGTGCGCCCCAGTTGTACGCCAGGCGGATGAACGGGCCGTGGATCAGATGATTGAGACGACCGTTGCGGCCGAAACCGCCGCCGACATAGGCGCCCGACTGGCCGGCGCCGTCCCAATAGTCGAGGCGGTAGCCGGCGGCGATATTGAACCGCGGCGCGATCTCGTAGTTCAGGCCGATCTGGGCATCAAGCTGCCAGATCAGACGGCTATCGTTGAAGGTTGTCGGAAAGCCAGGCGAGGCCGTTCGTTCCTTGACCTTGCCGAACAGGAAAGAGGTGCCGAGGCCACCGAACACGCTCAGATCGCCGACCAATCGCAAGGACGCATCGGCGCCGATCCGCGGTCCGATACCCCAGGCATCAGTCGTGCGCGTCAACGCGCCGCTGGCATCGGCGCCCCGCCCGCGATGATCGAAATTAGCGTAGCGAGCGCCCAAGAAAACGCGCACGCCCAGGAAACTACCGCCGCCGCCCGTCAGATTGTACCCAACCTCAAGATCGTAAGCCTGGACGTTGGCCTTCTCAGCATTGACGTACAAGCCTTGCACATGCGGACGTCCGCGACCCAACCAGGTGCTTTGAGCACCGGCTGCGACATCAAATCCGCTGGCCCAAGCATAGCCGACATGGATCTTGCCACCCCAGCCATCGTCGAGATTGCCTTTGGTGGTGGTGGTCGACGGTCCGATGAGGTTTGAGTCGCCGCTGACCTCGAAGCTGTACCAGCCCGTCAGTGACCCGAAGAACCCCGGCATTTGCACTTGGGCCTGGGCCGTTCCCGCCGTCAGTGCGCCGAACGCCGCACCGGCCAAAACTACTCGCCGCATGGCTCTCCCCTTCTCTCGCAAATCAACCGCCCGCCGATTAACCTACCGGCATGCGACCGGAGCTCGACTAGTTGCATACAAAAAGTACCGCTATTACCTGCCCATGATAAGGACAGTCCGAGTCATCACTGACGAATTTGTCTGGCCGTTGCAGAAAAACCACACGGCATAGAGCAAGAGCAAAGGTGGACAAAGGGTTCGGGTGCCCGGTGACGCTCGCGTCATCGTCAGCAGACAACGGTTTCGCGTACAGCCCAGCTTCGCGTAGGGTGCGGCGGCCGTGCCCACCCCCAGCCCGACTGTCAGCACGATCGCGCCGCGCCATGAACTAGTGCTGGTCGGTGGCGGTCACGCGCATGTCGAGGTGCTGCGCCAGGCGGCGATGGCGCCGGCACCGCGTGTCCGCCTGACAGTTATCGCCCGCGACATGGAGACACCGTACTCCGGCATGCTGCCCGGCCTGCTGGCGGGCCACTACACCCATGACGACGCCCACATCGATTTGCGGCCGTTGTGCCAGGCGGCCGGCGCGCGGCTGTATCACGCTGAGGCGACCGGCCTGGATTTGGTCGGCCTACGTGTGCTGTGCGACCGCCGCCCGCCGGTGCCGTTCGACACGCTGTCGCTCGACATCGGCTCGGGTCCGGCCACGGACGGCGTACTGGGCGCGGCGCAGCACACCTTGCCGGTCAAACCGGTCGACGCCTTCCGGCGCGGCTGGGACCGGATCGAGGCGCGGCTGCGGGCGGGCACTCGCGCCGAGCGCATCGTCGTGGTCGGCGGCGGCGCCGGCGGCGTCGAACTCTGCCTGGCGTTGCAGCATCGCCTTGGCAAGGCTGGTCTCGGCGGCAAGGCGACCTTTGCGCTGGTCACCAAGAGCGCCGAAGTGCTGCCGACGCATCCGCCGGCGGTGCGGCGCACCTTCGCGCAGGTGCTGGCCGAGCGCGGCGTCACCGTCACCACCGACCGTGGCGTGGTCGAAGTGCGTGCCGATGCGGTGGTACTGGACGACGGCACATCAGTGCCCAGCGACGTCACCCTGTGGGTGGTCGAGGCCGGCGCGCCGGCGTGGCTGCGCGACACCGGCCTGGCGTTGGACGAACGCGGCTTCGTGAAGGTCAACCAGTACCTGCAGTCAGTCTCGCACGCCGACGTTTTCGGCGCCGGCGATGTGATCGCCTTCGGGCCGCGGCCGCTGGCCAAGGCCGGCGTCTTCGCTGTGCGCGAGGGGCCGGTGCTCGCGCGCAATCTGCTGGGCACGAAGGATGGCGCGCTGCAGGCCTACGAGCCGCAACGCCGGTTCCTCACCCTGGTGTCGACCGGCGACCGGCACGCCGTCGGCGCCCGCGGCGCGCTCTGGGTGCGCGGCGACTGGGTGTGGCGCTGGAAGGACCACATCGATCGGCGCTGGATGCGCATGTACAAGGCGTTACGTCCAGGTTCGATGATGATGGGCGGCGACAAGCCGGCGCCGATGGCCGACGGTGCGGCGATGGCCATGCGCTGCGCCGGCTGCGGCGCCAAGATCGGCGGCGACATCCTGCGCCGGGCGCTGGACGATCTCGACATCCCGCCCGGCGAGGGCGTGCTGCTGGGCGTGCGCGACGCCGAGGACGCTTCGGCGATCGCCGTGCCGGCCGGCCAGGCGCTGGTGCAGAGCGTCGATTTCTTCCGCGCCCTGGTCGATGATCCTTGGCTGTTCGGCCGGGTCGCCGCCCTGCACTGCCTGTCCGACCTGTTCGCCACCGGCGCGGCGCCGCACAGCGCACTGATGACCGCGGTGCTGCCGCACGCCCCGCCGCGGCTGCAGGAGATCGACCTCAACGCCCTGCTGCGCGGCGTCATGCAGGAGCTGGTGCGCGCCGGCGCGATCCTGATCGGTGGCCACACCGGCGAGGGCCTCGAGCTCAGCCTCGGCCTGACGGTGAACGGCCTCGCCCCCGTTGAGCAGCTGCTGCGCAAAGGCGCTTTGAACCCTGGCGACGCACTGATCGTCACCAAGCCACTCGGCACCGGCGCGCTGTTTGCCGCCGACATGCGTGGCGAGGCCAAGGCCGCCTGGATCAGTGCCGCCGTCGACTCGATGCTGCGTTCCAACGGTCCGCCCGCCGAGGCGGCGCGCGCCGCCGGGGTGACGGCCTGCACCGACATCACCGGCTTCGGCCTGGCCGGCCACCTGCTGGAGATGCTGCGCGCCTCCGGCCACGACGCCGAGCTGTCGCTGGCGGCTCTGCCGGCGCTGCCCGGCGCTGCCGGGCTGGTGGCGCGCGGCATCGAAAGCACCATGGCGCCCAACAACCGCGCCGCCGGACAGCACGCCATGGTGCCAACCGGCGCCCACAAGAATGGCGCGCCGGCCGACCTGCTGTACGACCCGCAGACTTCGGGCGGCCTGCTGATCGGGATCGCACCTGACAAGGCCGACGCATTGCTCGCCACTCTGCGCACGCACGAAGCGCCCGACGCGGCGATCGTCGGCCACGTCGTGCCGCGCCAAGGTGCCGCGCCACGCATCGCGCTGGCAGACTAACGCGGCGTGGTATACGACCGCCCTACGTCGCGGCCGGTGGGACGACAACGCAAGCGGTCCGAAACGACATGAAACTCCTCGGCATCGTCGGCTGGAGCGGCAGCGGCAAGACCACCCTGATTGAACGGCTGATCCCGCTGCTGGTCGCGCGCGGTCTCAAGGTCTCGACCGTCAAGCGCTCGCACCACGGCTTCGACGTCGATCGCGAGGGCAAGGATTCCTGGCGCCACCGCCAGGCCGGCGCGCACGAGGTCATGGTCGCGTCCGACCGGCGCTGGGCGCTGATGCGCGAGAACCGCGACGGCGGCGAGATCACGCTCGAGGCGTTGCTGGCGCGGATGGCACCCGCCGACCTGGTGATCGTCGAGGGCTTCACCAGCCACCCGCACGCCCGCATCGAGGTGTGGCGCGACGCCGAAGGCAAGGGCCTGCGCACCGGCGCCGACGACGGCCTGCTCGCCGTCGCCGCGCCACGCGCCGACCACCGCGCGGTCGCCGCCCATCCCTGGCTCGACCTCGACGACGCCGAGTCGGTGGCGGCGTTCATAGTTGCCTGGCTAGAGTAGGCGCCGACCTGACATTGTGTCGGGCGGGCCTGCCGCAATTGCTGTCGCCGAGCGGACTCTGTCATCCTGAGCGAAGCGAAGGATCCATTGGGCAGCGGGCTGACGCGGGCCGATGAATGGCGCATATGCGCCATGTCCGGGTGGCCGTGCGTTTCTACGTCCCAACAGATCCTTCGCTTTGCTCAGGATGACAGAAACAATATGCGGTACCCCTGTCATGTCGGGGAAGTGTCAATGGATGAGATCGAGATCGTCGCCTATGACCCGTCCTGGCCGGCTCGGTTCGATGCGGAAGCAGCGCAATTGCGCGCCACGCTCGACGGCGACCAGATCGTCGGCCTGGAGCACTTCGGCAGCACCGCGATCGCCGGCCTCGCGGCCAAGCCGATCATCGACATCCTGATCGCGGTGCGTTCGCTGACGACGGCGCGCGGCAGCTTCGTCGAACCGCTGCGCCGGCTCGGCTACCTGTTCTGGGCCGAGAACCCCAAGACCGACCGCCTGTTCTTCGTCAAGGGCATGCCGCCCTACGGCGAGCGACGCACCCATCATGTGCACGTCACCGAGCCCGACGGCGAGCTGTGGATACGCTTGGCGTTTCGCGACTACCTGCGCGCCCATCCCGACGAAGCGGCGCGTTACGAGCGCCTGAAGCGCGACCTCGCCGCACGCTTTCGCAGCGATCGCGAGGCCTACACCGAGGCGAAAAGCGCCTACGTCGACGAGATCATGGCCAAGGCGGCACCTGTCGGCCGCAGTTTGCCGCCGCCGCGTTCGCCAACCGATGACACCTCATCCTGAGGAGCATCGCGCAGCGATGCGTCTCGAAGGGTGAGGCCGCACAGGCTGCGACGAACAGTCTCCCGAACAACGATCGTGCTTGACCCCATCCTTCGAGACGCATCGCTTCGCGATGCTCCTCAGGATGAGGTCACCCTCAAGGGCTGCTGCTCTCACTCCGGATCACGCGGCCGGCAGCAGCTTCAGCCGGCGCAGTTCGTCGAACCAGACGCCGAACATATCCTCGGTGTCGAGGCATTCGCCGAAACCGGCCTGTCGCAGCTTGATGGTGCTGACCAGCACCGGCGGCGGCGGCACGTCGCGGCCACAGGCGAAGCTGAAATCGGCGTACTGGAACGCATCGCCCACAAAGGCGCGCAAGCTCACCGGCCGCAGCCCATGGCGTCGCACGAGGGCGCCCCATTCGGCCTCGCGCCGCGGCATGTCCTCGGCCAGGCGCAATGGCCTCGCCTCGCCCGGTTCCATGCCCAGCGCCCGGGCGATCGCCGGCCAGATGTTGTGCCAGGTGAACACATCGCCGTTGGTGACGTTGAAGGTCTCGCCCGCCGCCGCGTCGCTGGTGCCGGCCCAGTCGATCGCCCGCGCCAGCAGGTCGGCGCACACCGCCTCGGCGAGATAGGCCGCGCCGCCCGGCCAGTGCAGCTTCTCGCCGCGCTCCCGCAGCAGCGCGCCATAGACGCCGATCGCCGACAACAGGTTCAACGGGCTGCCCATGCCATGGCCGATGATGATCTGCGGCCGCAAGACGGTGAACGTCCAGTCACGGCCGCGCTGCGCCGCACGCAGCCAGTCCTCTTGCAGCCAGTAGAAATTGGCGTGGTCGTCACGCGGCCAGCGTTCGCGCGCCGGCACGGGGATCGGCCGCAGATGGGCGCCGTAGGCCTTGGTGCCCTGCAACAGGGTGACGTGCCGCAAACCCTTCGCCACCGCCAGCAGCGGCGTCATCAGGTTGCGCAGCATGGCGAGGTTGGTCTGCATCTGGTCGGCGTCGCGCCAGCCGCGGATGACGCCCGGCTTCTCGTGCAGCGCCGCGTACACCACGTGGGTGACCTCGGCCCAGGATCCGGCTGCCGCCGCGCAGGCGGCGGCGTCAGTTAGGTCGAGCGGCTGCTGGCCATAGTCGCCATCGAGGTCCGGCCGCCGCCGCGATAGCGCGATCACACGCACGCCTGGCCGGCTGGCGAAGCGCGCCACCGCTGCGCGACCGACGATGCCCGAAGCGCCCGCGACCAAAACAACTCGATCGACCATGTTCCCGCTCCGCGTTGCGCTGCCGGCACGTTAGACTGGCGGCCCGTCCCTGTCCCGTCAGGTGCCTCCGATGCGTCGCTTCGCCTTTGTCTCCGCGCTCTCCGCCATGACCCTCGCCACGCCCACGTTGGGGCAGGAGCCGGGCGGCATCTCCTCGGGGGCGATTTCGCGCTGCGCCGGCAAGATCGGCACCGACACCCGCCAATCCGACGCCGCCTTTGGCGTCATCATGCTCGACGGCATGCCCTGGGTGACCATCGAGCGCACCGAGCAGCAGATGGGCGCCCAGATGATCGCCACCACCGTCACCGGCAACGGCGCCCGTCGGCGGCGCGATGGCACGTCGGTGCCGTTCCGCTTCACCTGCGTGCTCGACACCAAGGGCCAGGCGGTGATGTTCCACACCAGCCAGATCGTGGCCGGCCTGGGCGACGCGCTGCCGGCCGCGACCGTGATCGCCGGCACGGCCACCTACCAGGAGAAGGTGGCGCTGCCGCGCGGCGCGGAGTTGCGGGTGCAGCTGCTCGACACGGCCAAGGCGCCGGCCGGCGAAATCATGGCCGAGCAGGTGGTGCGCAGCGGTTGGCAGGTGCCGATCCCCTTTGCCTTGCGCCTGCCCAAGGACACGCCGCTCGAGGGCCGCAAGCTGGTGATCGCCGCGCGCCTGGTGGCGGCCCGCCAGACCTTGTTCCAGCTTAAGGAGGCGCACGCCATCTCGGGCGACGATTTCCGCAAGCCGATCGAGCTGACCCTGGAGAAGCCGGCCGCGGCGCCGACGCCGGCACGCAAGCGCTGAGCCCGCTTGCCGGCCTGGCGAACGGGCTGCGCCCCTCCAAATGTAGTAGGCTCGGCGCCAGCCAAGACTAGACGGGTGCGGCGGTGACGGCGTCGGGTGACGTCTACCAGACCCTGCGCTCAGATGGGCCCCAGAACGCACCCAGAGGGCCCTGCCGTCATGGTATCGGCGCTCAAGCAATCTCCCTACCGGCCAAAAATACCATGACCAGCGGCGCCCGGAGCCGCACTGGACGCTGGTCCACCATTCGGGGGCGATTTCATGACTTTATCAAGTCGCAAGTATGTCAAATCCACAGGAGAACTTTACCGGTCACTGTAACCGACAATCCAACGGCAACTAATTTCAGCATAAATCTTTCGGCATTCATGAAACGGGCAGCGATGTTGACTCGTCGCGTTGTCGTCCTGAGCGCAGCGAAGGACCCTGCGGTTGTGCAATCCGTACAGGAAATGGGCGAGAATCCACGATAGCGGCTGTTGTTTGTACGAGTCACCGCAAGGTCCTTCGCTGCGCTCAGGACGACGGGGAGGTTACCCTACAGCGGACAACCCCGGATGCGACACGCACTCCAGTTACTCAAACCGGATGCCGGCCTCGGCGATGATCTTTTTCCAGATCACAGTCTCGCGCGCGATGTAGTCGGCGGCCTCGGCCTGGGTGCTGGGCAGGCTTTCCATGCCCTGGGCGGCAAGCGTCGCACGCACGTCGGGCGCGTTCAGCGCCCTGGTGAATATTGCGTTCAATGCCGTGACGATGCGGGGTGGCGTCCGGGCGTGCGCCGCGAGGACATACCAGTTGGTGGCCGCATAGCCAGCGAACCCCTGCTCGGCGACGGTCGGGATGTCGGGATCGAACGGCGAGCGTTGCGCGCCGGTCACGGCCAGCGCCCGGATGCGGCCGTCGCGCACCAGGCCGGTCGCGGTCGGCGCGCTGGCAAACAGCGACGGCACGTGGCCGGCGACCAGGTTGTTCATCGCCGGGCCGCCGCCGCGATAGGGCGCGTGCGTCAGGCGGGTGCGGCTCATCGATTTCAGGAGTTCGCCCGCCAGGTGGCCGGCGCTGCCGATGCCGGAAGTGCCGTAGACCAGTCCTTCCGGACGCCGCGCCAGGTCGAGGTACTCGCCCAGGGTCTTGGCCGGCACGTCGGGGTGCACGACCAGGATGTTGGAAAAATCCACCGCCATGCTGATCGGCACGATCTCGGTTTGCGGATCGTAGCCGACGTCCTTCATCGCCGTCGGGTTGACCACAAGCATGCCGACATTGGCGAGCAGCACGGTGTGCCCGTCGGTTGGCGCCCGCACCATCTCGCGCGTCGCGACGCTGCCGCCGGCGCCAGGCTTGTTGTCGACGATGATCGACAGCGCACCGTCCTTGCCCAGCTCTGCCGCCAGGATGCGCGCCACGGTGTCGCCGCCGCCGCCCGGCGCGAACCCCACCAGGACGCGGATCGGCTTGCTGGGGAACCCCTGCGCCCACGCCACCCCCGGCAGCAGGCCGGATGCCGCGGCACCCGTCATCACAGACCGTCGAAGCATCAACCTCTCCATCGCAGGGGCATCACATTTGTCATCCTGAGCGAAGCGAAGGATCTCTTGGGCCCTGAAACCGCACGGAGATCCGACAATGGCACGATAAGCCAGCTCAGCCGCAGGCGTCGAACACCGACGCGATGCCGGTGCGGTCGATCCCCGCGCGCAGCAGCAGATCGAGCAGCAGCCGCGCCTTCACCGGCGGCAGACGGCCGGCATAGATCAGGCCGGCGGCGCGCAGCGCGATCTCGGAACCGGCGCCCTCGTAGGTCCGGCGCAACAGCGGACCGGCGCCCGCGCGCGAGGCGACGATCACCGGCAGCCGGTTCGCCAGCGCGGTCAGGCGCTCGACCAGCCGCTCCGGCACGTGGCCGCCGCCAAAAGCGCCGAGCACGACACCAGCGTAGCCGAGATGTCGCGGGTCGTTCAGCACCGCGTCGAGCAGGGCGCCCTCCTCGCCCAGCCCAAGCCATAGAAATGCGACGGGTGCGGCGCTTGCGGCCAATCGCATCGCCGGTGCGACGCCGACGGCGGCATCAACCGCCGCCTTCCAGTCGCGCACCGGCAGCATCAACTTCACGACGCGGTCCTCGATCAGGGTCGCGACCGGTCCTGTCGCCGGGCTGCGGAAGGCGTCGATCCGGCTGGTCTCGATCTTGGCGACGTCGAACGCGGCATGCACGTGATCGAGGAACGCCACCAGCACGCCGACGGCGCGGACCCGCGCCCATCCGCAGGCCGCAACCCGCGCCGCCGCGAGCACATTGCCCGGCCCGTCGTGCGAGACCATGCCGGTGTTGCGCATCGCCGCCGTCATCACCACCGGGATGTCGACGTCGAGCAGCAGGTCGAGCAGGAAGGCGGTCTCCTCCAAGGTGTCGGTGCCCTGGGTGACGACGACACCGTCGGCCTCGCCTGCCGCCGCCAGCGTTTCGATGCGCGCGGCGAGGCGGTAGATCGCCTCCAGGGTCAGATTGCCGCTACCGGTGCGCGACACGGTTTCGGCGGCCACCTCGGCGACCGCGTCGAGGCCGGGCACCATGCGCAGCAGATCGTCGCCACCCAGGCCCTGCTTCATGCCCTGTGCGCCCGGTTGCGTGGCGATGGTGCCGCCCAGCGCGAGCAGGCGGAGGCGCGGCTTGTCCATGTCGCGTCGACTCCCGATGTCCCGATTGTCATCGTACGCCATCGCATTCGTGTCCTGCCGAAATTCGTGTGGTGCCCGGCGGGCGCGCCGCTACTGTGTGCTTGTCGTTCGGACGGATGTCCGCGCGGCATCGTTCTCAGGGCGGGGTGGAAGTCCCCACCGGCGGTAAGCGCGAGCGATCGCGCAAGCCCGCGAGCGCCTGCCGATGAAAATCGGCAGGGTCAGCAGATCCGGTGCGACTCCGGAGCCGACGGTCACAGTCCGGATGAAAGAGAACGGGAGGAGTCCGGCACGTGAATCGCACGATTCGCGGGTCGGAGGACGCTCGTACGCCCTGATTCTGTGCACCCGTTGGAGGATGTCATGAATCAGGTCAACCCGCAGACTACCAGCCAGCAGCCGCCCGCCGCGTCATGCGGACGGATCGCCTTCGTTCAGTCGTGCTGGCACAAGGACATCGTCGATCGCTGCCGCGACTCGTTCGTGGCCGAGATCGCGAGGCTCGGCGTCGACAACGCCGAGATCGACGTTTTCGAGGTGCCGGGCGCCTTCGAGATCCCGCTGCAGGCCAAGATGCTGGCGAGAAGTGGCCGCTACGGCGCCATCGTCGCCGCCGGCTTCGTTGTCGACGGCGGCATCTACCGCCACGAGTTCGTGGCCGAGGCCGTGATCAGCGGACTGATGCGCGTCCAGCTCGAGACCGACGTACCGGTGATCTCGGCGGTGCTGACGCCGCAGCGCTTCCACGCCCACGACGAGCATCACCGCTTCTTCCATGACCATTTCACGGTCAAGGGTGCCGAAGCCGCCGCCGCCTGCGCAGCGACTTTGCGCAACCTCGCCGAGGTAAGGCGCCTCGCGGCGTAGCTCAGTTCCTCCCCAACGAAGTTGGGGAGGTGCCCCGAAGGGGCGGAGGGGAGCCGACGTGGTGTCTCAATTTGGAAGACCACGTCGGCTCCCCTTCCGGCCTTCGGCCACCTTCCCCACGCTGCGCGTGGGGAAGGGAAGACAACGCCGTCACTCCGCCGCCGCGGCCTTGATCGCCCCGCCACCGAACAGCGCCGCGGCCTGCTCCTCGGTGTAGTAGCCGCGCCGCAGATCGCGGACGACCAGGGCCGGATCGCGCTGGCGCGGATCGCCGTAGCCGCCGCCGCCCGGCGTGCTCACCCGCACCACGTCGCCCGGGCTGACCTGGATGTCCTGGTCCTTGGACAGGTGCGGCGGGATATAGGTCTTGCCGCCGGCCTCGATGCGCACGGTGTTGACGGCGCCGTCCTGGCCGCCGAGTGCGCCCTGCGGCCCGACCCGGCCATGGTCCATCACCATCGACACCCGCGCCTCGCCGCGGCGGATGCGGATGGCGTATTTCACGCCCATGCCGCCGCGATGCCTTCCGGCGCCGCCGGTGCCCTCGGCCAGCGCGAACTCCTCGAACAGCACCGGGTAGTACTGCTCCGTCACCTCGATCGGCGGCATCTTGGAAATGCCGATGGTCGAGCAGCCGTTGCTGAGCCCGTCGCCCTCGAAGCTGCCGCCGTAACCGCCGCCGGTGAACAGATACATGATGTAGGCGCGGTTGCGCTTGGGATCGTGGCCGCCGATCGCCAAATTGCCCGAGGTGCCGGCCGGCGCCGCGAACAGCTGACCGGGGATCGCATGCGTGAGCGCCGCGAACACCGCCTCGGCAATGCGTTGGCTGACCTCGGCGGCGCAGCCCGACACCGGTCGCGGGTACCGGGCGTACAGGAACGTGCCCTCGGGTTCGATGATGTGCAGCGGCTCGAAGGTGCCGGCGTTGATCGGCACGTCGGGGAAGATGTGCTTCATCGCCAGGTAGATCGCCGAGCGGGTGGTGGCGATGACGCTGTTCATCGGCCCGCGGCAGGGCGGGCTGGAGCCGGTCATGTCGAACGTCAGTGCCTCGCCGCGCTTGGTGATCTTCATCCGGATGGTCAGCGGCGCGTCGACCACGCCGTCGGAATCGATGAATGAGGTGCCCTGATAGACGCCGTCGGGGATGCCGGCGATCTTGGCCCGCATCTGCTGAGACGAGCGCCGGCGAAGCTCGGCGATGGCGGCGCGCACGGTGTCCTCGCCGTAGCGGTCGACCAGCTCGGTCAGGCGCCGCTCGCCGGTGTCGAGCGCCGCGGCCTGCGCCTTGATGTCGCCGATGCGCTGGTCGGCGATGCGGATGTTGCTGAGGATGATGGCCAGGATCTCCGGGTCCATCACGCCCTTCTTGAAGAACTTCACCGGCGGCAGGCGCAGCCCCTCCTGCTCGACTTCGGTCGCGCTGGCCGAGAAGCCGCCCGGCACCATGCCGCCGACATCCGGCCAGTGTCCGGTGTTGGCCAGCCAGGCGAACAGCCGGCCCTTGTAGAAGAACGGCTTCACGAACCGCACGTCCATCAAATGCGTGCCGCCGAGATAGGGATCGTTGACGATGAAGACGTCGCCCGGATCGACCGTGCCGCCGTAGTGGCTCTTGACGCGATCGATCACGGCCCGGGCCGAGTACTGCATGGTGCCGACGAACACCGGCAGCCCCAGCTCGCCTTGCGCGATCAGTGAGCCATCGAGCGCATCGTAGATGCCGTCGGAGCGGTCCATGCCTTCGGAGATCACTGGCGAGAAGGCCGAGCGCACGAAGGCGAGGTCCATCTCGTTGCAGACCTGGTTGAGGCCGTTCTGGATCACGGCCAGTGTCACGGGATCGAGGGCGGTCATGGCTTCGACGTGCCTCTTGTCGCTGGGAGCGCGCCACTCCAGTGGCGCCCCGGCGCATAGCGCCGGATCATGGTCGACTCGGGAACAAGAGCCGGCCCTTCGGGCCGGTGCGCCACTGGAGTGGCGCGCTCCCAGCCATCATACGACCTCCACCGCTAGGTTGCCGAGGGAATCGAGCGACACCTTGTTGCCGGGCTCGACCACGATGGTGGTGTCGAGCTGCTCGATCACGGCCGGGCCGTCGAAACGTGCATCGAGCGGCAGGCGGTCGCGCGCCAGGATCGGCGTGTCGCGCCACCCACCCTGTTCGAACCAAACCTGGCGCCGACCCACGGTGGCGTCGGCAACGTCCTTCGCCTTCTCGCCGCGCGTCAGGGTCGCCAGCTCGATCGCCGGCCGACGGCCGATCACGGCGGTGTGCAGGTTGACCAGCACGGCGCCGATCTCCGCCAGCTCGACGCCGAAGCGTCGCCAATAGGCGGCCTCGAAGGCGGCCCGCAGCTCCGGCACCGACACGTCGATGCGCGGTAGCGGCACGGTCAGCATGTGGCTCTGGCCCTGGAACTGCATGTCGGCGAAGTGCAGGCGCGTGACGCCCTCGATCGCGACGCCCTCGCGCTCGAGCGTCGTTTCGCCGGCCGCGATCTGCTCCTCCAGGATGGCGCGCACGCGGGCGGCGTCCAGCGCCGGCAGCGGCGTATTGACGGTGCGCACATAGTCGCGCCGCAAATCAGCCACGACGCAGCCCAGCGCGTTGGTGATGCCCGGTCGCGCCGGCACCAGCACCCGGGGGATCGCCAGCTCGCGCGCCAGCGCCGCGGCGTGCAGCGGGCCTGCGCCGCCGAAGGCGAACAGCGCGAAGTCGCGCGGATCGTAGCCGCGCGCCAGCGACACCAGGCGGATGGCGCCAGCCATGCGGTCGTTGGCCACCCGCAGGACCGCCGCCGCGGCCTGCGTCGCGTCCAGCCCGAGTCTCGCCCCGATGTCCTCGAAAATGCGCTGGCGCACGTGCTCGAGCGACACCGGCGTGTCGACCGACAGCAGGTGGTCGGGATTCAGCCGGCCCAGCGCCAGGTTGGCGTCGGTGATGGTCGGCTGCACCCCGCCGCGGCCGTAGCAGATCGGGCCGGGCCGCGCGCCGGCGCTCTGCGGCCCGACCCGCAGCAGGCCGGCGGCATCGACCGAGGCGATCGAGCCGCCGCCGGCGCCGATGGTGTGCACGTCGACCATCGGCACGTGGATCGGCATGCCGTATTCCAGGTCGAGCTCGCTCGACACCTGCGGCACCTCGTCCTTGATCAGCCCGACATCGGTCGAGGTGCCACCCATATCGTAGGTGACGAGGTTGGGCTGACCGCAGGCGCGGCCGGTATAGGCCGCCGCCATGACGCCGGACGCGGGGCCGGACATCACGGTGTTGACGGCGTGGCCGGCCACCATGCCGGCGACCACCGTGCCGCCATTGCCCTGCATCACCAGCAGCTCGCGACCGAAGCCGCGGCCCTTCAGCTCGGCCGCCAGCCGGCCGATGTAGCGGTCGAGGATCGGCTGCACCGCGGCGTTGATGCTGGCCGTGGTGCCGCGCTCGTACTCGCGGTACTCCGAGACGATGGTGTGGCCGGCCGTGACATAGGCGTTGGGCCATAGGCCGCGCGCGATCTCGGCGGCGCGCGCCTCGTGCGCCGCATTGATGTAGCTGTGCAGGAAGTGGATCAGCAGCGCCTCGCAGCCGGCCTCGCGCAGCCGCCGCACGGCATCGCGCACGGCGGCCTCGTCGAGCGGCGTCACCACCTCGCCCTCGGCGTCCATGCGCTCGGCCACCTCCAGGCGCAGCTCGCGCGGGATCAGCGGCTCGAAGCTGCCGGTCAGGCCATAGGGCTTCGGCCGTGTGCGCCGTCCCAACTCCAGCACGTCGCGAAAGCCCCGGGTGGTGATCAGCCCGACCTTGGCGACCTTGCGTTCGAGCAATGCATTGGTGGTCGTGGTGGTGCCGTGCACGATCACCTGCAAGGCGCGCGGATCAAGCTTCGCCGAATCGAGCGCCGCCACCACGCCGAACGCCTGGTTTTCCGGTGTTGTGAGCACCTTGGCCAGCGACACCGCGCCGGTGGCCTGGTCGACCGCGATCAGGTCGGTGAACGTGCCGCCGACATCGACGCCGACGACGATGCTGGGTGCCGCGGTCATGGGCATCGCCTTCCTCTTCCCCGCGCTGGCGCGGGGAAGGTGGCGCGAAGCGCCGGATGGGGAGCCGGCGTGGTCTTCGTTACTGAGACCCCGTTGGCTTCCCTCCGCCCCTTCGGGGTACCTCGCCACGCTTTTGCGTGGGGAGGATATGACTGCCTCAACGTCACGATCGACCTCACCCTCACACCGAAAGATATTGCTCGCGCACGCTGGCGTCGGCGCGCAGCTCGTCCATGGTGCCGGCGAAGCGCACGCGGCCCTTCTCGACCACCACGGCGCGGTCCGCGACCAGCGACGCGAAATGCAGGTTCTGCTCCGACAACACGACGCACAAGCCCTCCTGCCGCAACGTGCGGATCGCGGCCGCCATCTGCTCGACGATCACCGGCGCCAGGCCCTCCGACGGCTCGTCCAGCAGCACGCAGCGCGGGTTGCCCATCAGGGTACGGGCAATGGTCAGCATCTGCTGCTCGCCGCCCGACATGCGGCCACCCAGCCGGTCCTTCATGCGCCCGAGATTGGGGAACAGGGCGAACAGCCTGTCCGGCGTCCAGGTCGGCGCGTCGGGGCGCGGCGCCTGGCGGCCGACCGTCAGATTCTCCATCACCGACAGGTCGGTGAAGACGCGGCGATCCTCCGGCACGAAGCCCAGCCCCAGCCGCGCGATGCGGTAGGGCGCGGCGCCGTCGATCCGCGCGCCGTCGAAGGTGATCGTGCCCGATGCCGGCCGCACCAGCCCCATGATCGATTTCAGGGTGGTCGACTTGCCGGCGCCGTTGCGGCCGAGCAGCGCCAGCACGTCGCCGGAAGCCGCGCGCAGCGCCACGTCGGCCAGGATATGTGCCTGGCCGTAGTAGGCGTGCAGGCCCTCGACCTGCAGCAAGGCGCGATCAGTGACCATACATCGAACCGCTGCCGAGATAGACCGCCTGCACCTGCGGATCGGCCCGCACCTCGGCTGGCGTGCCCTCGGCGATCAGCCTGCCGCGGTCGAGCACGATGACGCGGTCGGCATGGCCGAACACCACATCCATGTCGTGCTCGGTGAACAGCACCGCGATGCCGCGCTCGCGCGCCAGCTTTCCGGTCAGCGCCATCAGCTGCGCCCGCTCCTGCGGCGCCATGCCGGCCGTCGGCTCGTCCATCAGCAGCACCTTTGGGTCGTTGGCCAGCGCCACCGCCAGCTCGACCCGCTTCACGTCGCCGTAGGCCAGCACGCCGCACACCCGTTCGGCCTGGTCGCGCATCGCCACCCGGTCGAGCAGCGCATCGGCCTCGGCGGTGTACAGCGCCGCGGCCCGCGCCAGCACCGCGCCCAGGCGCCGGTGGTGCGACAGCAGCGCCATCTGCACGTTCTCGCGCACCGTCATCGACACGAAAGTGGCGGTGATCTGGAAGGTGCGGCCGACCCCGAGCCGCCAGATCTGGCGCGGCTTGAGGCCGAGGATGCTGCGGCCCCCCAGCGTCACGGTGCCCGCATCCGCCGGCAGCTGGCCGTTGAGCATGTTGAAGCAGGTCGACTTGCCGGCGCCGTTGGGGCCGATCATCGCCAGCTTCTCGCCCGCCGCCACCGCGAACGACACGTCGTCGACCGCAAGCACGCCGCCGAACGCCTTGGCCAGCCCGCGAACGTCGAGCACGGTCATGATCCACACCCTCCCCCACGCAGTGGGGGAGGTGGCCGTAGGCCGGAGGGGGAGCCGACGTGGTCTCGCCATGACAAGCACCACGTTGGCTCCCCTCCGCCCCTTCGGGGCACCTCCCCACTGCGTGGGGAGGAAAGGACCGAGGCAATCCTCATGTCGGCGCACCTCGCCGGCGCAGGCGGTCCCACAGCAGGCCGAAACCGCCGGCGATGCCCTGCGGGAAGAGCAGGACCAGGGCGAGGATCACCAGGCCGAGCAGCGCGCGCCAGAACTCGGTGCGCCGCGCCAGCTCGTCCTTCAGCCAGGTGAACACGGCGGCGCCGGCCACCGGCCCGGTCAAGGTCTCGACGCCGCCGAGCAGCACCATCACCAGCGCGTCGGTCGACAGCGCGATCGAGCTCAGCTCGGGCGAGATGCTGCCCTTGGAAAAGGCGAACAGTGCCCCGCCCAGCCCGGCGAAGGCACCGGCGATGGCGAAGGCGAACCACTGCTGGCGGCGAAGGTCGATGCCGATCGCCTCGGCGCGCAAAGGCGAGTCCCGGCCGGCGCGCAGGGCGTAGCCGAAGGGCGCGAACAGCAGGCGCCAAAGGAAGGCGATGCCTGCGGCGCACAAGGCCAGCGACAGCCAGAAATACGTGGTCTTCGCTGCCAGCCACGACGGCGGCCAAACGCCGACCAGGCCGTTGCTGCCGCCGGTGAAGGCATCCCACTGGAAGATCACCGACCAGGCGATCTGCGCGAACGCCAAGGTGAGCATCGCCAGGTAGACGCCCGACAGCCGCACGCAGAACCAGCCGAACACCAGCGCGAAGAAACCGGCCACCAGTGGTGCCACCAGCAGCGCCGCCTCCATCGGCCAGGCGGCGCGCTTGAGCAGCAGGCCGGCGCCATAGGCGGCGATGCCGAAATAAGCGGCGTGGCCGAACGACACCATGCCCGACGGCCCCATCAGCACGTGCAGGCTGACGGCGAACAGCGCGAAAATCGCGATGTCGGTCAGCAGCACCAGCAGGTAGCGATCCGACGGCAGGGCCAGCGGCACCAGCGCCAGCACCAGCAGCGCCGGTGCCCAGGTCTGCCAGCGCGGCGGCGACAGCGGCGGCGCCGGCTCGCCGGCAGCGCGCTGCATCGCCGGCGGCCGCCCCAGCAGGCCATACGGGCGCACCACCAGCACCACCGCCATCACCAGGAACTCGACCACCAGGGTCAGCCGCGAAAACGAGATCTCGACGCCGAGCAGCTCCTGCGTGCCGAGCGCGACGCAGAACGCCTTCACCACACCGATCAGGATGGCGGCCAGGAAGGCGCCGGGCACGCTGCCCAGGCCGCCGACCACGGTGACCACGAAGGCGTCGGCGATCAGCGCCAGGTCCAGACCGAGATGCGCAGGCTCGCGTGGCAGCTGCAGGGCGCCGCCCAGGCCGGCCAGCACCGAGCCGATGAAGAACACGCCGGTGAACAGCCACGCCTCGTTGACGCCTAGCGCGCCCACCATCTCGCGGTCCTGGGTGGCGGCGCGCACCAGCGCGCCCCAGCGCGTGCGGCTGAGCGCCAGCCACAGCGCCAGCAGCACCAGCGGCGCGATGGCGATCAGCGCCAGGTCGTATTCCGGCACGCGGCGACCGAGGATGACGACGGTGCTGCCGAGGCCCGGCGCGCGCGGCCCGACCAGGTCTTCGGCGCCCCACACCGCCAGCGCGATGTCCTTGACCACCAGCACCACGGCGAAGGTCGCCAGCAGCTGGAACAGCTCCGGCGCGCGATAGATGCGGCGCAGGATCAGCACCTCGATCAGCACGCCGGCCAGGCCGACCAGCAGCGCCGCGATCAACACCGCCGCCCAGAAGCCGACCGGCGTGCGGCCGAAGCCCTCGAGCAGGCTGTAGGCGCCGTACAGCCCCAGCATGTACAGCGAACCGTGCGCGAAATTGACGATGCGCGTGACGCCGAAGATCAGCGACAGCCCGGCCGCCACCATGAACAGCGACGACGCGCCGGCCAGGCCGTTGAGCAGCTGGGCGATGAACGAGGCGAAGCTCACGGACAGCGTTCCCTCCCCCAACGCAGTTGGGGGAGGTGCCCGAAAGGGCGGAGGGGGAGGCGACGTGGTGTCTGAATGACGAACACCACGTCGGCTCCCCTCCGCCCCTGCGGGGCACCTCCCCACTGCGTGGGGAGGAAGATTAGTTCGTCGGCCGCATGCGGCGGATTTCCTCGTCGCTGGGCAGCGCGTCCTTGCCGTCGACGTAGCGCCAGTTGACCATGATGCCCTTGCCGTCCTTGACGCCGATCTGGCCGACATAGGCACCCATGGTCGACTGATGGTCCAGCGCCCGGTAGGTAATATTGCCGAACGGCGTCGAATGCGACAGGCCGGCCATGGCGTCGACCAGCTTCTCCTGGTCGAGGCTGCCCGCCTTCCTGATCGCCGCCACCGCCGACTGCACGGTGGCGTAGCCCACCACCGAACCCAGCCTCGGGTAGTCCTTGAATTTGGCCTGGTAGGCGGCAAGGAACTTGTCGTGCTCAGCCGTCTTGATCTCGTTCCACGGATAGCCGGTGACGTACCAGCCCTTCGGCGCCTCCTCCTTCAGCGGGTCGAGGTACTCGGGCTCGCCGGCCAGCAGGTTGAACACCTCGACGCCCTTGAACAGCTCGCGCTGGTTGCCCTCGCGCACGAACTTGGCGAGGTCGGCGCCGAACAGCGAACTGAAGATCGCGTCCGGCTTGGCGTCGGCGATCGCCTGCGCCACGGCGCCGGCCTCGATCTTGCCCAGCGGCGCAGCCTGTTCGGTAACGAACGTCACGTCGGCCTGCTGCGCCTGCAGCAGCTTCTTGAACGCCGCCGTCGCCGACTGGCCGTATTCGTAGTTGGGATAGACGATCGCCCAGCGCTTTTTCTTCAGCTTGACCGCGTCGGGGATCAGCATCGCCGTCTGCATGTAGGTCGAGGCGCGCAGCCGGTAGGTGTAGCGGTTGCCCTGGTCCCAGACGATCTTGTCGGTCAGCGGCTCGGCGGCGATGAACAGCGTCTTGCGCTGGCGCGCGAAGTCGGCGACGGCCAGCCCGACGTTCGACGGGAAGGTGCCGATCAGGAACGCCGCCTGCTCGCGGCTCAGCAGTTCCTCGGCCACCCGCACCGCATCGCCCGGCGTGCCGCTGTCGTCGCGCGACACGATCTCGAGCTTGCGGCCCAGCGCGCCGCCGGCGGCGTTGGCTTCCTCCAGCGCCAGCTCCCAGCCCTTCTTGTAGGGCTCGAGGAAGGCGGGGAAGACCTTGTAGCTGTTCAGCTCGCCGACCTTGATCGCCTGACCATGCGCGAGGGGAGCGAACACCAATAACAACAGCAGCTTGC
>DATFGV010000460.1:0-3999 GCA_035249115.1 Vineibacter sp. | reverse complement strand
ATCTCGGCGCTGGAAGTGTGCGAGGCGGCGATCGGGCGTATCGAACGGCTGGACGGCCCGATCAACGCCGTCGTTGTGCGCGATTTCGACCGCGCCCGCGCGGCCGCCAAGGCGATCGACGCCGCGGGCGCGCGCGGCGATCCCCGACCATTGCTCGGCGTCGCGATGACGGTGAAGGAATCCAACGACGTCGCGGGCCTGCCAACGACCTGGGGCATTCCGAGCTTCACGGATCTGCCGGTGCGGCAAGACGGCGTGGCGGTGGCGCGCCTGAAGAAGGCGGGCGCAATCATCCTCGGCAAGAGCAACGTGCCGGTCTCGCTGGCTGACTGGCAGTCCGTCAACCCGATCTACGGCCGCACCGTCAATCCACACAACCACGCCTGCTCGCCGGGCGGTTCCTCCGGCGGCGCGGCGGCGGCGGTCGCGACCGGCATGGTCCCGCTCGAACTCGGCTCCGACATCGGCGGCTCGATCCGCGTGCCGGCGCATTTGTGCGGTGTTTTCGGCCACAAGCCGACCTACGGCATCATTCCGCTTAAGGGGCATGGCTTTCCCGGCACCGACGGCGTTGACGTGCCGCTGGCCGTTGTCGGCCCGCTGGCGCGCAGCGCAGACGACCTGGCGATCGCGCTCGACGCGATGGCGGGCGCCGTCGACGGTGTCGCCTGGCGGTTGGACCTGCCGCCGCCGCGACACGGCGGGCTGCCCGACCATCGCGTGCTGGTGCTCGATACGCATCCAGTGGCGGCGACCGACGCTTGTGTGCGCGACGCGCTCAACGCGCTGGCGCAGGCGCTTGAGCGTCGCGGGCTGCGCGTGGTGCGCGGTATCAAGGATCTGCCCGACCTCGCGGCGGCGCACAGCTCCTACATGACGATGCTCAACGCCATCGTCTCGCGTGGCACGCCCGGCGCCGAGCCGATCAACGCGCACGCCTGGATGGCGGTCAACGACGAGCAGATGCGGCTGGCGCGGCAGTGGCGCGCCGTGTTCAGCGACGTGGACGTCGTGCTGGCGCCGACCTTCGGCGTGCCGGCCTTTGCGCACGAGGACAATCCCGACTGGGGGGCGCGATCGCTGCGGGTCGATGGTGCGCCGACGCCTTATGGCGCCCAGCTCGCGTGGCCGGGGGTCGCCACCTACCCGGGCCTTCCGGCCACCGCCATCCCGATCGGCAAGAACAAGGACGGCTTGCCGATCGGCGTGCAGGTCATCGGCGGCATGTTCGAGGATCGCACCGCACTGGCCTTCGCGAGCTTGTTGCAGCGTGAGGGGTTGGCGGGGTAACGCCCGCCTGTACGGCGCGCCATGGCGTCGGCGATGCGAGACGTAATTTTGCCCTACTATGCAATGTTGAAATACATAATACATAACACAAATGTGGAATTTAGGTCTGAGTTGTTACTTACCGCTTACGGGCGGTAAATAACCTCGCCGACGGTTGATTCCATTGAGGTTTCTGGGCCTCATTTACCGCTTGCCTCGGAACGGCCGGTAACAGGCGCATCGGGCCGATCTGCCGGAGCGAGGCAGAAAGTCCGTGCCCTTGTGAGCGGTAAATGGTCGGCCGGTCCGGCCGGCGCGGTTACTCCGCCGCCTTGGCGATCGGCGGCGGCCGGAACGGCAGGATGGTGCCGGCGCGGTGGTAGGGCGTCGGCAGCGGCGGCGTCTCGACGCCCAGTGCGCGCGCGGCATTCCAGCCCCAGCGCGGATCGACCAGGAAGGCGCGGGCATGCGCCGTGCAATCGGCATCGCCCGAAGCGACGATCTGCTCGGCCTGGGCCGGTTCGGTGATGATGCCGACGGCCCAGGTCTTGATGCCGGTCTCGCGGCGGATGCGGGCGGAGAACGGCACCTGGTAGCCGGGGCCGAACGGGATCCGGGCGTTCGGCACGGCACCGCCGGAACTCACGTCGATGAAATCACATCCGGCCGCCTTCAACGCCCGGACGGTGTCGAGCGTGTCCTCGATGCTGACGCCGCCCTCGACCCAGTCGATCGCTGACAGCCGGATGCCCATCGCCCGCTCCCGCGGCCAGGCGGCGCGGCAGGCTGCGAAGACCTCGAGCGGTAACCGGCGGCGCTTGTCGGCCGTGCCGCCGTAGACGTCATCGCGGTGGTTGCTGATCGGCGACAGGAACTGGTGTAGCAGGTAGCCGTGCGCGCCATGCAGCTCCAACACGTCGAAGCCCAGCCGCGCCGCCCGCACCGTGGCATCGACAAAGGCTTGCTTGACGCGCCCGATCTCAGCCGCGTCGAGGGCCACCGGCGTGTGCCACTTGGCGCTGGGCACGGCGACCTGGGCGCCACCGGTAACGAAGCCGACGCCGCCGCCCGTGGCGTCGAAGGCGATCGCCGAGGGCGCCACCGCCGTCCACGGCGCGTCGGGCGTGTCGGCCGCCGTCAGCGGTCCGCCACCTTCCCACGGCCGCTGCGCCGAGGCCTTGCGGCCGGCATGGCCGAGCTGGATGCCAAGCTTGATGGATGGCATCCAGGCGCGCACCCAATCGACGATGCGCTGCAGCGCCGCTTCGTTGGCGTCGCTGTACAGGCCCAGGCAGCCATGCGTGATGCGGCCGCGTTGTTCGACGTGCGTTGCTTCGACCATCAACAGGCCGGCGCCGGACGCGGCGAGCTGGCCGAGATGGACGAGGTGCCAGTCGGTCGCCGTGCCGTCGATCGCCGAATACTGGCACATCGGCGACACGACGATCCGGTTCGGCAGCACCACGTCGCCGCCGAGGTTGAAAGGCGAGAACAGGACAGGCGGCATCGATGGCTCCGTAACTACCTCTCCCCAACGGGGAGAGGTCGGCACGCGACAGCGTGCCGGGTGAGGGGGCGGTGCAGCGGCAGCATTGTTCCTGGTGACGCACCGCGTGTGTGGCGCGACCCCTCACCCGGCGCTACGCGCCGACCTCTCCCCGCGGGGGAGAGGTGGAAGGAACCGCGCTGCCGCATCAAACCTGCGGCGGCGGGCCGGCCTCGTGGCCGAGCCAGTCTTCGATCAGGCGGCGCGCGATGCTGTCCTTGCGCGGCATGAAGAACGAGCCGTCCTTCGGCAGATTGTCGGGATGCAGTTCGGCACGGCTCATCCAGCGGGCGGCTTCAAGCTCGGACTGGTTGACGTCGATCTCGGTCGATTCCGCCTCGGCGTGGAAGCCGATCATCACCGAGGCCGGGAACGGCCAGGGCTGCGAGGAGTGGTAGCGCACGTTCTTGGCGCGCACTTTCACCTCCTCGTAGACCTCGCGCACGACGGCGTCCTCGAAGCTCTCGCCCGGCTCGACGAAGCCGGCCAGCGTCGAGTGCATGCCGCGCGGGAAGTGCTTGCCGCGACCCAGCAGGCAGCGATCGCCATGGTGCACCAGCATGATCACCGCCGGGTCGGTGCGCGGGAAATGCTGCGTCTTGCAGCCCTCGCTGGTGCAGATCCGTTCGTGGCCGGCCTTGCTCATGCGGGTCGGTGAACCGCAGATGCCGCAGAACTTGTGGCGGCGATGCCAGTAGGTCATGCCGCGGGCATAGGCCAGGATCGAGCCCTCGCGCGCGAACAGCAGCGCGCCGACCTGACGCAAGTCGACGAACTCGCCCAGTTCCTTCAGCGGCACGTCCTTGCCGGTGACGTCGATGGCGAAATAGGGCGTGCCTTCGACGTAGCCCAGGAAGATGTGGTGGTCGGCCTGGTTGGCGACGGCGCGGGCCATCATGCCCTGCAGGAACACCGCCTCGGGATTGCCGCCGGTCTTCACCAGGTTCTTCTCGGTGTCGATCGGAACGAAGCGGGCGGCGCCCGAGGAGGCGAGCTCGATCATGCGCTCGTCGTTCTCGCGCTCATGGCTGGCGCGGTCGATTTCGGCGCTGGAATAGGGATTTCTGGGTCGTTGCATCGGTCGCCGACCGTGCCATAGCGACGACGGGGCTGCAACGAAGAGCTCGCTCCTGCCCCGCTATGCGGGAGAGGACTATGCCAGCGCGGCGGCCAGGATTTCAGCC
>DATFGV010000459.1:0-3693 GCA_035249115.1 Vineibacter sp. | reverse complement strand
GGGGCCCCTGAGCCTTCGCCCGAATGGGCAGAAGCTCGCCGGCCCGAGCCTGCCTCGTCGACGAGCTCTTTGGCTTTCCTGATGAGCCTCTCCGCAAGTGCATCAGGACCAGCTTCTCCGCTGACAGCCAGTCGCCCTATAGAAATGCCGTCGCGATGCACATCGGCGCCAAGAGAGCCTGAACCGGTGTACTCGATGGTGATCCTGGCACCGCGATAGTCGAACACCGAGCGGGTTTTCGAATCGGCCATGTGAATCTCCTGGAAGATCCATGCAGCCCTCCGAAGGGGAGCGCAAGTTCAGGTGAGGGCGCGCCCGCGAAGCCGCTGCAAAAAGGCCTCATTCGTCATGGTTCGCTGCCGCATAGTGGTCGTTCGCCGGGACAGCATTGCCACCCGGTTTCCGCAGGAGGCACGCCGTTGGCTCCACGCGCGCCCACGCAGCACGATGCCTTGACATGCCTTTCGTGGCGAGCGCACGATGTGGCCTCCTTCGACACGGCAGGAGGAAGGCATGTCACAGCTTCCACGGCTTACGCGCGGATCGGCGTTCCTCGGCGCGGCGGTGCTAGGCCTGGTGCTCGCCGGCGCGCCCGATGCGGCGCGCGCTCAGGTGCTGATCAGCGGCTTGAGCCTCAACCCCGACGGCGGCAACCCGAACGACCCGCTCGCCGTCACCGCGTGCAACGGCGCGCCGCAGCTCGGCGTCGTCTATCGCAACAGCGAGTCTGAACCCTACCTAGCGGTCAACCCGACCAATCCGAGCAACATGATCGCCGGCTGGCACCAGGACCGCTGGAGCACCGGCGGCGCACAAAGCCTCGGCGCCGCGTATACGTTCAATGGTGGCGCGACCTGGCAGCAGGTGGTCATTCCGTTCACGCGCTGCTCCGGCGCGGTGCCCCGCTCGGCCGGCGATCTCGAGCGCGGCAGCGATCCGTGGATCAGCTTCAGCCCGAACGGCACCGCGCACTACATGGCACTGGTCGTGCACAACTCGGTCAACGAGAACGCGATGGTCGTCGCCCGTTCGACCGACGGCGGCGCGACGTGGTCGCCACCCGTCGTCATCGCGCGCAACCCGGCGCAGGATCCCGGGCGCTCAGTGTTCCACGACAAGAACGCGATCACCGCCGATCCGTTCGATTCGCGGCTCGTGTACGCGACGTGGACGGTGTTCCGCACCGGGTTCGTGTCGCTCGTGTTCGCGCGCTCGACCGACGGCGGGCAGACGTGGTCGCCGGCGATCCCGATCGCCACGATGGGCAACGCGGCGCCTGCCGAGCAGGCCGTGTTTCGCCAGGGCGCGCAGATCGTCGTGCTGCCGAACGGCACGCTGGTCAACGCGTTCTTCCGCATCCTCGTCGACCGGGCTGCGGGTCGCGTCACGTTCGAGCAGGCGATCCTTCGCTCGGTCGACCAGGGGAAGCATTGGACGCGCGTCGACGCGCGCGTCGCCTCGTTTGCGAGCGTCACCGCGGTCGACCCGGAACTCAGCATCCCGGTTCGCGATGCGCAGGAAATCCCGAACATCGCGGTCAATCGCGCGACCGGTCAGCTCTACATGACGTGGCAGGATGGCAACGCCAACACCCAAGGCGGCGCCGGCATCGTCGTCGCGCGCTCGAGCGACGGCGGCGCCACGTGGTCGACGCCGGTGCGCGTCAACCAGGGGACGGCCGCTGGCGTGCAGGCGTTCCTGCCGGTCGTTGCGGTCAATGCGCAAGGCCGGGTCGGCGTGCTCTTCTACGACTGGCGCAACGACGTGCTCGGCGACCCGGGGTTGAGCACAGACGTGTGGTTGTCGCTGTTCGACGCCGACCTGAACTACCTCGGCGAGCGGCGGCTCACGCCGCAATCGTTCGACATGCGGCAGATGGTCATCACCGGTGAGCGCGGCTTCTTCCCCGGCGACTACGTCGGGCTTTCGACCGTCGGCACCGATTTCGTCGCCGCCTTCACCGTTGCCAACAACCTAGGTCTGCCGGTCGTCTTCCCGCAGAACAACAATGGCGTGTTCGTCGACAGCCACGACCGCCAGAGCATCGTTTTCATCCGGCAGCCCTGACGTGGCCGTGTGCGAACGGCTCGGGCGATGCCTGCGATTGGGCGTCGCGGCGGCGGACCCGAGTCGCGGATCGGGCGCACGCATCGCGGCGCCGCCGTGGTGGACGATCTGCGCGTACATGCCCTTCGCGGCGCTGAACAGGTCGAGCCGGGTGTCGAGAGGGCCTCCGCGTTGAGCGCGCGGATGGCATCCGTTGCAGGGCTGCAGAGTTGACGATCGACCAGCTTTCCTGTTGTCGCCCACGGCCCACGATGCAGGTTCGCCCTGGAGAAATTCCCACGCCCTACGTCGACGTATGTCTGCCGCACTCGGGCAGAGGTCGTTGCCTTCGCGCCTTCGGAGCACACGGATGTCTCTTGATGGCCGGGATGGCGGGTGCCCGAGCATTCCCGCCGCAGATCTGCACTCGAGCACCTGTTGTGCCGCTACGGCTTCGACGCGGTGACCCGGTCTGCCAACTCCCTGATGCGGAGGTCGACCAGCGAACGCCAGCTCTTGAGGTCCGAGCGTCGCCCGTACTGCGCTTCAACCTCTTTCTCCGCGTGCGCACCAAATTGACGCCGGGTCCAAATGGGCAAGGGCGGAATTCGCGCGTGCGGGGTGGCCTCGCGCGGGCCCGGACGCGCTGAGAGAGTGCCGAAGGCGCAGGCATGCCCCCGTCGAACTCCGCCATCAGCTGAGCCGGATTCTCTGCGAGCAAGCTGCACTCGGGGTGATCGTACTTATGGTGCAGTTTGATACGGTCAACGCCAAAAACTACATGCACGACAACCACTTATGGATGCCCGTCTGTGCGCAAACATTCCCGGCATAAGTCTTTGACCTTAAAGGGAAATTCTCTCCCGACCGTATCAATCGGCAGACAAAGTCCGATTGCCCCGACTTGCCGCAGGGCCACGGGGCGCTTCGCTGCCCTGGTCTATGCAGTGCTGCTGTCGGCGGCCAAGCAACGGCCGTCAAACAGCGCGAGCGCCCGCAGGCTCGAGGTCGATTCCGGTGTCGGGCTCGGGGACCCGCTCGAGGATCGCCTTGCGCGCAGCGTCGCGCAGCGCGACCGCTGCGGCCCAGTCCTGCTGCGACGCGACGATCGGCGCGCCGACCTCGATCACGACCTCCGTGCGGCGCGGCAGCCATTGCCCGGGGCGCAGCAGCGACCGCGTACCGATCAGCGCAACCGGGATCACCGGCGTCGCGGTATGCGCGGCGACAACAAAAGCGCCGAGCTTGAACGGCAGCACCCCAGGCGCGCGCCTGAGCGTTCCCTCGGGGAAGACGACCAACGGCTCGCCGGCGCGCGCATGCGATTCGAGCACCGCAGTGTCTTCGACGGCGCCGGCGGCATCGGCCCGCTCCACGAATACGGCGCCGAGCCGCCTGAGCATCACGCCGAGCACGACTGCGGCCGCCAACTCGCGTTTGGCGACATAGCCGAAGCGCGGTGGCAGCGCCGCCGTCAGCAGGATCGAATCGGCATAGCTCGCATGGTTCGCGACCACCAGCACAGCGCTCGACGCCGGCAGCCGCTCGATCCCTTCGATGCGCACCTGGACACCGGCAAGCCGGGTCGCCGATCGCGCCCAGGCGCGCGCTGCGCGCCGGCGCAGCGCCATGTCCGGCAGCACCATC
>DATFGV010000458.1:0-12062 GCA_035249115.1 Vineibacter sp. | reverse complement strand
GGCCGCATCAGTCCGTTCGGCCTGTTGGAGCTGTCACGCCAACGGTTGCGCCCCAGCCTGCTGGAGAACGTCACCGAGATCTGCGTCCACTGCGAAGGCACCGGCCGCGTCCGCTCGGTCGAGTCGACGGCGTTGCACGTGCTGCGCGGCATCGAAGAGGAAGGGGTGCGCCGGCGCGCCGGCGAGATTGTAGTCAAGGTGCCGGTGGCGGTGGCCCTCTATCTGCTCAACCACAAACGTCTCAATATCGCCGACGCCGAGCAGCGCTACGGTTTTCACATTGTCGTCGCGGGAGACGACGACCTCATTCCGCCGCACTTCGACATCGAGCGCACGCGGCCCCGCAGCGCCGTCGAACCGCCGATGGTCGCGCGCCCGACCGCGTCGGCGCAGTACGAGGAATTCGACGACTCTGCCGACGCCGATGAGGCGCCGTCCGAGGCTTCGGCCGATGGCCCGCCTGGCGACGATGGCGAGGACGGGCGCCGCCGTCGGCGCCGTCGGCGCCGGAGGCGGCGAGTTGGTGAGGGCGAAGGCGATGCGGGCGACTCGCCGGCACTGGACGATGCCGTGCCGGAGTCGGCCGTGGCCAACGCCGAGGGCGCGCCGTCCGATGGCGGCGACTCCACCGACGCGGAACAGGACGACGAGGACGGCAGCCCGACTGCGATGGCCGACGATCAGGACGCCCATCGCCGGCGCCGGCGCGGCCGGCGCGGCGGACGCGGCCGTCGTCGCGAGCATGATGACGCGAGCGGTCCGGACGTCGTTGAGGATGGCGTAGTGGACTCGCACGCCACCGCATCGCCGCCGGACACGGCCACAGTGCCACGAGAGCCGCAGTTTGTGGTGCAACAGGCCGCCGATCCGGAGCCGGTGATCGTGGTGCGGCCGATCGACGATATCCGCGTCGATCCGCCGCCGGCACCGTCGCAGCCAGAGGCGGTGGCCGCGACATTGCCGGCTGCTTCGTCAGAACCGCCGCCGGCACCGGCCATTCCGTCGATCGCCGTCGACGCTCCGCCGGAGAAACCGAAACGCGGCTGGTGGTCGCGGCTGACCAGCTGAGCGTAGCCGTTGAGCCTCGGTGGTTATCTTGTTGAACCATGGAGGTGCCGGACCTACGGCGGGACGACCGCGACGACCATTGAGCCAAAGACGACGTCGGCGGTGGCCGACCGCTAGGCCACCGCGTGCTTGGCGTGCAACTGCACGCCGCCCATGGCCGATCCGATCATGCCGATGAACAGGTCGAGCCGACTGCGTTGATCGAAGGCGTTGCCCGAGGCCGACTCGGGATTGAGCCACACCACCTTGTTCTCCCACGAGGAGTAGCCACGCGCGATCACAGCGTGCGAGGTGGCCGAATCGACGTTTCGACCGATCCACAGCGGGCCTTTCGCCAGCAACGTCAGGAACGCTTCCTCGCCCGACGTCTTGCCGAACCAGTTGGTGTTCAGTTTGGGGCTGAACTGCAGCGGCAGCAGCGGCGCAAATCCCAAGGCGAAGGCCGCGAGGCTCCAATGCTTGCTGTGAAGGCCGTTGGCAAAGGCGTCGTCGTAGCTGATGCTGAACAGCTTGAGCTTGGATTGGATCGCGCTGTCGCTGTTGTCGGCGCCGGCCTTTTTCAGCAGCATCTTGTAGCAGGCCAGCCAGCACGTGGCCGACGTTCTCTGTGCCATGCCGGCGGTGTCCAGCTTGTGGTCGATGTCACCCATTTGCACTCTCCCTCGCGAAACCCAGCGGCGTCGGCGCGCTGGCTTGGCGTAGTGCTGTTGTTCAGCGCACGAAGTAAGAACGTGCGAGCGCCTGGACCTGCGACTTCACGATGCTCGTCCGCGACATCGTGGCGGGCGACTCGTGCATGATGTTGCCCTTCTGCGGCAGGTGGTTGGGCGAGTTCGAGGCGGCGTGCCCGATTTCGTGGATGACCGTCGAATTGTCAGCATCGACGACGCCGCTGATCAGGCAGTAGGGGAGCCACGGCGAACCGTCTTCCGACCCGGCTGGCCGGGTCAGGACGGTCAGGCCGTTGCCCGGGTACTTGAACTCGCAGAAGATGATCGGCAGTCGCTGCCGCTTGTCGGTGGTCTTCTGGTCGTCGAAGATGGCGCCGGCCTTGAGGCGCAGATCGTTGTACTCCTCGGGATTCAACGGCCGGTCGGGTACCTGGATCGTGTGCTTGTCGGTACGCGTCTTGCTGGGATAGACGTCAAAGCCGATACCGTGCTCGGAGAGCAGCTTCTCGGCCTGATCGAGCACCTTTTTCGCCGTGTCGATCTTGTAGTTCGAGGCCCAGAACAGCGTCACACGCGCCTTTGCAAGGCCGGGGTTCTTGTAGTTCGGGTCCCAATCTGAACTGGCCATTTGCCGCCTCCGCTCGGGGTGTTGCGATGGCGGGCAGTCATAGTCGGGCCGTGTTTCACCTCGACTGCGCAGTTGCAGCAATTCGTTTCACGTGTTGCGCGCCGTCGCGGCCAGCAACCTCTACGGCACGCTCCGCCTCGGCCGGCGCACGACGCTCAGGCCGCGATTTTGCTCGCTGTCAGCGACGGCCACAGAGCGTCGGGGCCCGCCTCGGCCAGTGCGCGGCCGAGCTTGGCCCCCCAATAGGACTCGCTGCCAAAGTCGCGGCGCCACACCCAGAGGCGGCGCGTGTAGTGGTGCAGCACATGCTCATAGGTAAAACCCATGGCGCCCATCGACTGGTGCGCCATAGCGCAGATCTTGTGCGCCACCTCGCCCGCCTGGGTCTTGGCCGCCATGATCGAGAACGAGCCGTCGCCCTCCTCGGCGTCGCGCGCCGCGGTCCGGGCGGCGGCGGCCAGGACGGCGACGTACGTCGCCAGCTCGGCCAGCATGTGCTGGATCGCCTGGAAGGTGCTGATCGAACGCCCGAACTGCACGCGTTCCTTGGCGTATTGCGTCGCGATCGCCAGCGCGCGGTCGGCGGCGCCGCTCATCTGGTTGACCCGCGCCAGCGCCGCCAGCTCGGTGACGCGGTCGGGCGAGAGCGGCGAGGCCGCCGTCGCGATGGCCGATGCGCTATCGAAGCGCACGTCGTCGTAGGGCTCGCCGGTCTGGCCCTGCCTGGCGTCGATCTTCGCCGCGGCGCGCGGCACGATGGCGATCGCGCTGCCCGAGTCCCCGGGAGCCGCCACGACGATGTGGTCGGCGACCGACGCGAAGGCGACGCGACGCGACGCGCCTGTCACCTTGCCGCCGGCGATGCGCAGCGTCGAGCCCGTCCCGCCGATCACCAGCGCCATCGGGCCATTGGGCGGCGTCAAGCCGGACTGGGCGGCGATCATCGCGCCGAGGCCGGTTTCAGCCAGCGGCAGCGGTACCGCGTGCCGGCCGGCCTCGCGCAATACGGCCATCAGATCGCCGATGGTGCCGCCGGCACCGCCGGCGCTGTCGGGCACCGCCGCCCAGGCCAGGCCTGCCTCCTCGACGTGACGCCACAGCGCCGCCGGCCAGGTGCCCTTCTCGAAGTCGTTGATGACCTCGCGCGTCGCCTCGGCGGCGAACAGACGCGCCGCCGTCTCGACAAACATCTGGCGGATGTCGCTGTCTTTGCTGGTGTCGTCGCTCATCACCGCCCCCCCCTTCAGCGCAAGCCCAGGCCGCGGGCGATGATGCCGCGCAGGATTTGCGTGGTGCCGCCCTGGATCGAATAGGCCGGCGCCTCCAGGGTCGCCAACTGGCACATGTCGAGGAAGTCGGCGATGTCGTCGGCATCGGCGGCGTCCGACTCGGCCAGCACGCGCGCCGCTTCCGGCAAGTCCTGCTGGAAATGCGTGCCGAGGTCCTTGGTGGCGGCGCCTTCGGTCAGCGGTGATTTGCCGGCCTCGAGCATGCCGGCCACCGACAACGACATCTGCCGCAGGCCCCACAGGCGGGCGGCGAGCTTGCCGACCGTCTCCTGGGCGCGCTGGCCGGGCTGCCGGCCGACCAGCCGCACCAGTTCCTTCAGCACATGCACGTTGGTCAGGAAGCGCTCGGGTCCACTGCGTTCGTAGGCCAGCTCCGACGTCACCTGCATCCAGCCGTCGCCTTCGCTGCCCAGCAGCATCGAGTCGGGCACGAAGCATTCGCGGAACACGACCTCGTTCCAATCATGTTTGCCATTGAGATTGATGATCGGCCGGATGGTGATGCCGGGCGACGCCAGGTCGACCACCAGCTGGCTCAGCCCGCGGTGCCGGTCCTCGCGACTGCCGGACGTGCGCAGCAGCACGATGGCGTAGTGCGAGCGGTGCGCGCCGCTGGTCCAGATTTTCGTGCCGTTGACCCGCCAGCCGCCGTCGACCTTGTCCGCCCTTGTGCGCACCGAGGCGAGGTCGGACCCGGAGTCCGGCTCGCTCATGCCGATCGAGAAGTAGCACTCGCCCTTGACGATGCGCGGCAGGATCGTGTCGCGCATTTCATCGGTGCCGAAGCGCAGGATGTTGGGGCCGCTCTGCCGGTCGGCGACCCAATGCGAGCCGGCCGGGGCGCCGTTGGCCAGCAGCTCCTCGGTGATCACGTAGCGGTGCAGGAAGCTCTTCTCGCCGCCGCCGTACTTCTTCGGCCAGGTGATGCCGATCCAGCCTTTCGTGCCAAGCTGGCGGCTGAACTCGGGCGAGCGGCTGTTCCAGCTCTTGTAGCGGTCGCCGGCCTTGAGGGTCGGCAGCACCTGCTTGAGGAAGGCGCGGATCTCGCCGCGCAGCGCCTCGGCGTCGGGCGGCAGGCGGAACGGCGGAAACTCGAGCGTCGGCATGGTCATCGCGGGCGTCCTCCGACGGCGGCACGGGGCAGACCGCACCAATCTCGCGTTGGAAAGCGGGCCGCCGTCGACTAATCCTAGGAGCCGCGATACGAATGTAAACGACGATTCAGACAGGCTGGACCCGACGCATGAGCGACAAACTGCTGTACGAAAAGAGCGACAACATCGTCACCCTGACCCTGAACGACCCGGAGGTACGCAACGCCATCTCTGACGAGGCCGTCATCAGCGGCCTGGTCGACGCGCTGGCGCGGATCAACGACGACTACGAGGTGCGCTGCGTCATCCTGACCGGCGCCGGCACCGCCTTCAGCTCGGGCGGCAACGTCAAAAAGATGCAACGCCACGACGGCATGTTCGCCGGCGGCGTCTACAACGTGCGGGTCGGCTACCTGCGCGGCATCCAGCGCATCCCGCTCGCCATGTACGAGCTGGAGGTACCGATCATCGCCGCCGTCAACGGCCACGCCATCGGCGCCGGTTGCGACCTCGCCTGCATGTGCGACATCCGCATCGCCGGCAAGAGCGCCCGTTTTGCCGAAAGCTTCGTCAAGCTGGGCATCATTCCGGGCGACGGCGGCGCCTGGTTCCTGCCGCGGGTGGTCGGCACGTCCAACGCCCGCCTGATGGCCTTTACCGGCGAGGCATTCGACGCCGAGCAGGCGCTGCAGATGGGCCTGGTCTCCAAGGTCGTCGATGACGACAGGCTGATGGACGAGGCCCGCGCGCTGGCCAGGCGCATCGCCGCCAATCCTGCCTACGGCCTGCGCATGGCCAAGCGGTTGCTGCGCGAGGGCGAGCGCAGCGAGCTGCACACCTTGCTCGACATGTCGGCCTCGATGCAGGCCATCGCCCACCAGAGCGAGGACCACAAGGAGGCGGTCAACGCTTTCGTCGAAAAGCGCAAGCCGGCGTTCAAGAACCGCTGATCGCGATCGCACCAGGGAGCCGGACCGACATGCCAGGACGCACGCCGCGCTTCACGCCGCTGATGGCCGGCCTCGTCGAGGAGGACCGCGACGGTGTCGTCGAGCTCAACCGCGCTTTCTATCGCGCCTTCGTGCGGCGCGACGCGGCGGTGATGGAAGGGCTATGGGCCAAGGCTGCTCCGGTGGCCTGCCTGCACCCCGGGCACCCGCCGCTGTTCGACCGCGCCGCGATCATGGAGAGTTGGCGCGCGATCATGCGCAACCCGCAGGCGCCCACCGAGATCCGAATCGTCGAAGACCGCGTGCTGGTGCGCGGCCGCATGGGCATGGTGATTTGCCGCGAGATCCTGGGCAACAGCCACCTGATGGCGACCAACGTCTTCGTGCGCGAGGGCGAGGCCTGGAAGATCGCGCACCACCATGCGGCCGCCGCGCCGCCGCCCAAGGACCGCCCGGCGACACCGGCCGCCAAGCGCGAGCGCCGCAGCCTGCATTGACGGCCGCGCCGCCGAGCCGAGCGCTGACGCCGGTCGAGCGGAGGTCAAGCGAGCTATGTCGCGCAAACCCAGCGGCACTTCTTCGCGATCCTTGGTCGCGATTTCGCCCCGAGGCTGATGACTGCGGCAACGCCGAAGGCGACAGTGATCGGCGGCCCGATGCACGGCAACTCGCCGGGAACCTGCCGACGCCGGTCGGCACTGGCAGTCTCACCATCGCCGAGCGCGTTGCGTTGGACTTCGGCGGTAGCTCGACCACGACGTCGAAGTCGACGATGTATCCCGTCGAACAACCAATCATTCACCGGCAATTGCACGACTCTCTCGGATAGGCCGAGTTCTCGATTTCCTGCCACACTCGGAGATTGCATTGATTTGTGAGCGAGTGTATGCTCAAAAAAGCTTGGATTTTGCATGTGGATGGCATCAATTTTGAAACACTGATGGGTGCACCATGCTCGTACTGAAAGAATCATTCGCAAAAGACTCCAGGCACCTCATGCATTTTCTGAAGGTCGAACTGCCACTTGTTGCCAATAAGAAGACGTTGGTGAATGCATGTATTCAGAGTGCGGTGACTAGCGGACATACGCGACCAGTAGATGACAATGTTTTTTCCGCAGCAAGGATACTCGCCAATTGTTCTTTGATTTTTAACAGCCCTCCAAGTGTCGACACCGCATACTGCGACATATGCCGTCGCTCGACAGGAAAATGCGACATCAATTCCGCAATGTACGACCCGGTGGAGAAAAAGATCTATTTCGACGCGGAATTGGTCGGTGGTCTGGATTGGCTGGACGATCGCGCAACAACCAACAAGGTTCTCGAGGTGGTCGCACTACACGAGATCGCACATTGGATTCACGACGTGCTTCTTGGCAAGGACGAAGGAGCGGAAGTGGGGATTGAGTTCGAAAAGCGAGCGTACAGCGAGACCCAGAGGAAGGATATGTCCCTTCTCATGAAGAAGGTGCGCAACCGGCAAAAATGAACCCGCCCGAGGGATGCCGGGCAAAGTCTGCCGACACGAGTCTCGCCTCCATCAGGAGTGGACGTCATACAAGCGTGGTCATTGGACACTGTCGTTCCGGGCGCATCCGCGAACCTTTCCGACCGAATGACAAAAGAGTCCCCGCTGCGGGCGAGGTCGAGCCCGGCTACGATCACGCCACCAGCACCGTGAAGTCGAACGTGCGCGCCTCACCCGTCAAGTTCGCGGCCGGCAGCCACGTTCGCCGACGCTGCCGCACCGGCATGCCGGCGGCATGTGCCGTCCCGTCATTAACTCTCGATAACCGCGAGCTCAACTCCGAGCGCCCAGCCCGGCACGTCTATCGAGCGCGACTCGCCAGCGGGCCATCCGTCCGGATGTACGGCGCCAAAGCGCCATACGACAGCTCCACCTCGTACGGCCCGGCGGCGTAGGGGCCGACCTCGTAAGGATCGAACGTCACCTTGACGCTGTCCCTGGCGAAGATCCATCGACGCGCATCGACGACCATTTTTCGCAGCACGGCCGGCTCAAGGGATTCCTCGTTACCCGGCCGCTCTTCGAACTGCTTTTTCAGGTCGGCCTGAACCAGCCGCGTAGCGGCCTCCGGCCATAGTGACGCCGGGCCAAAGATGTCGTCCAACCGCAACAAGCTGCCGCTGGTCAGCGCCACCTGCCAGGCGATGCGCCCGTTGTTGGGATGCGCGCCGCCGGTGAACAGCAGCCAGTGTGCGGCCACCGTCACCAAATCGCGTGACGCGGCGTGCACGACGTGTCCACTGTCAAGAAACCATCCGATTTCGGTCGGTCCGCCGGCGTTGCCTTGCGTCGACGGCCGCACATCGGCCGCGAACTTCTCGGCCCAGGCCTTGATGGTGCCGTTGACGCCGGCGTAGTTGATGTCAGCAAACTCGAAGACCGCGTAGCTGACGGCGATGTTGTAGGAAACGCCGCCGCGCCGGCCGCGCTCGACCAGCCGCCGCTCACCGACGAAAGAATAGGCGTTGCCGGCTGGCAGGGCCGCCAGCCGCTCGGCGCGCGCCGTGGCCAGCTCGGTCAGGCATAGCGGCATCGTTCGCCCGCCCGCAGCGCCGGATGGCGACCCGCAGATGCGCTGGCGATCCGTCAGCCAGGCCATCTGGTCACGCTGCAGATGGGTGCGCGCCGCAGGGTTCCCGAGTGACTCCAGCAGACGCCGATACGCGTCCGCCATGGCTCGGTCGGCAGCTGCCGCGTCCTTGTCGGCACAGATCGTCTTCTCGATCGCGGTCGTGGCCTTGCTGCAATCGAAGCTCGGGCTGGTTTGCGCTGCCGCGTCCGTTGCGAGGCCGGCCAGCGCCAGACCGATCATCACGTCGAACGGTCGCATTCCGTCACCGCTTCCAGGCCGCCAGCCGGCGCACCGCCTCTTCCATGTCCGCCGTCGACCCGGCGAAGGAAAACCGAAGCGTGCGATGGCCGCGCTGCGGGTCGAAATCGACGCCGGGTGTGGCCGCCACGCCGGCCTCGCGCAGCATGCGCTGGCAGAAATCGACGCTGTCATTGGTGAGGTGCGCCACGTCGGCGTAGAGATAGAACGCGCCGGTCGGCCGCGTCAGGTGGTCGAAGCCGGCTTTCGGCAGCCCGGCCAACAGCAGGTCGCGGTTGTCGCGGTAGCGCCGGACATGCGCCTCCAGCTCCTCGCCGCAGTCGAAGGCGGCCAGCGCCGCGAACTGCGACAAGGTCGGCGTCGAGATCAGCAGGTTCTGGGTCAGTCGCTCGATCGGCCGCACGAGGTCGGGCGGGACCACCATCCAGCCGATGCGCCAGCCGGTCATCGAAAAGTATTTCGAGAAGCTGTTGATGACGATGGCGTCGTCAGTCACCTCCAGCGCGCTGGTGCCGCGGCTCTCGAACGTCAGGCCGTGATAGATCTCATCGGAGATCAGCCGCATGCCGCGCTGCCGGCAGGCATCGGCGAGCGCCGCCATCTCGTCGCGCGACACCATCGTGCCGGTCGGGTTGGACGGACTGGCGACGATCAAGCCGGCAAGATCGCCGACCGTCGCCGCCAACGCCGCGACCGTCGGCTGGTAGCGCTCGGCCTCGGTGGTCACGATATCGATCGGCAACAGCCCCAACGCCGCCAGGATGTTGCGGTAGGGTGGATAGCCGGGCGCCGCCATCGCCACCCGCGCGCCGGCGTCGAAGGCGGCAAGAAAGGCCATCAGGAAGCCGGCCGACGACCCGGTGGTGACGATCACACGCTGCGGCTCGAGCGTCACGCCGTACCAGTCGGCGTAGTGCCGCGCGATGCGCTCGCGCAGCGGCGGAATGCCCAGCGCCTCGACATAGCCGATCCGGTCGCGATCCAGCGCCTGGTGCGCCGCCGCCAGCGCGCCCTTCGGCGCCGGCGTGCTGGGCTGGCCGACCTCGCAATGGATGACGCGCTCGCCGCGCGCCTCCATCTCGTTGGCGGCCCGCACCACATCCATGACGATGAACGGCGGCACGACCTCGGCGCGCCGCGACACACCCCTGCTCATGCCTCGCCTCGCATGGTCATTTGTTGGCCGTCACCGCGAGGCCATAGCTGCGGGGATCGGTGCCGAGCTGGCACAGCGTGCGGTTCTGCCGCAGCCCCTCGGGACAGACGACAATGCCGACTTGCGCGCCACTGACGGCGGCCAGGGCGCCCGGCAACGCCTGGCGCTCGCGCATCGCCTGCCGCGCCGCCGCGCCCAGCGCGACGGGCGCCGACGGACCGCCGGAGCCAATGCCGACCAGGAAGAAATCGCCGGTGTTGCGATTGGCGATCAGCATCGGCCCCATCAGCGCGTTGCTGCCGCCACCGGGCGCCGCCATCATGATGCCGGTACCGGGGGCGACCTTGCGGGCGCCGAACAGCTGGCCCATCCCGACCATGCAGCTGACCGCATTGCCGCGCCGGTCGACAGCGACGAACCCGGCCTCGCCGCCGGCGTAGGCGCCACCGGGCGCTCCACCCTGGCCGGAGAAGGCCGCCTGCGTTGCGGGGCCGGCGAACGGCGCCGGCGCGAAATAGCCGACATGGTTGCCGACCGGCATCTGTACCGGCGCGACCGCCGCCGCCACCGCCTCGCGCATGTTCTGCAGGGTCAGGCTGCCACCTGCCGCCTGCACGGTATCGACCAGTTGTCGCGCGAACTGGCCCTGGAAGAAGTCGACCCCGCCGCGCGCCCGAATGGCGCCCAGCGCCCCGGCCAGATCGCGCTGCACGAACGGATCGCCCTCGCCGACCGCCACGCCGCTGCCCTTCTCGTAGATGCGGCGCGCCACCGGATCGAGGCCGACTTGCGACACGCCGGCCTGCAGGTCGCGCGCCAGCGCGCGCGACACCGAGACGCCGTCGCGCGCCAGCCGCTCGCCGGGCGCCACCAGCCCCTCCCACCGCGCCTGGCCGTGGCGTACATGCAGCAGCGTCATGCCGCGTACCGCCGTCGGCACGGCAACATCGAAGCCCTTGCGCGGATCGCTGCCGGCGCCGGCCGGCACGCTCGGAAAGATGATCGCCTCGGCCTGCCGCGTTTCGGCCTTGTGCGCCAGGCAAACGCCGCCGGCGCCCAGGCTGGCGGCCGACGGCAGGGTTACCGCCAGGGCGAAATAGGTCGCCACCGCCGCGTCGGCGGCGTTGCCGCCGCCGGCCAGGATGTCGCGGCCGATCTCGGCCGCCCGCGGCTCGTCTGCCACAACTGCGCCAAAAAAGCCGTCCACGAATCCCGGCTCGTTCTGATCGACGCGCGGCCCGCAGGCGGCCAGCGCCAGGCCACCGGCAACCAGCGCGATGGCGACACGTTGACGTGAAACCGACCCGTCCCTAGCTTGAAGGGACGAGCGTGGAGTACGGCGATTGCCCGGACGCATTGTTGGATTCATCCTCGCGTTGTGCGCGCTCTGCCTGTCGCTGACGGCGCCCGCCGCCGCGCAGCGCGGCGAGCAAATGGTTTTAGTGCGGGACGCGGAGTTAGAAAACGCCATTCGCATCATGGTGGCGCCCCTGCTGCGCGCTGCCAACCTCGACGCCAGCGCCGTCGAGGTCCATCTGGTGCAGGACCGGCGGATCAACGCCTTCGTCGCCGGCGGCCAGCGCATCTTCCTCAACACCGGCCTGATCATGCGCACCGAGAGCGCCAGCCAGCTGCTGGGCGTCATCGCGCACGAAGCCGGCCATATCCGGGGCGCGCACCTGATCGGCCTGCAGGAGGCAATCCGCAACGCCACGGCGCAGATAATCCTGGAAACCATCCTGGCCGGCGCGGCGGCGGCCGGCGCGTCGACCGGTCGGCGGCCCGACGGCTACGCCGGCAGCGGCCAGACCGGCGGCAACGTGCCAGGGCCGCCTAGCCCGCCGGGGGCGTTGAAGACGCTGCTAAGCTATACCCGCTCGCAGGAACAGCAGGCCGACCAGGCCGGCGTCCAGATCATGGAACGGGCCGGTCTGTCGCCGCGCGGCATGTTGGAGGTGATGCGCATGCTGCAGCAGCAGGAGCGCATCTATGTCGGCAGCGGCGCCGATCCCTACTTGCGCAGCCATCCTTCGTCGAGCGAGCGCATCGTGTTCCTCGAGGAGGCGGTGGCGCGCTCGCGCACCGCCAACACGCCCGACCCGCCGCAGTTTCGCGAGCTGCACGCCCGCATTGTCGCCAAGACGCTCGGCTATTTCGAGCCGCAGCGGGCGATGCAGAAGTACCCGCAAACCGACAACTCGGTCGCCGGCCGCTATGGCCGGGCGATGGCGCTGTTCCGGATGGGCCAGCCGCAGGCGTCGATCGCCATGCTCGACCAGCTGATCCGCGAGCATCCGCGCGATCCCTATTTCCACGAGCTGAAGGGCGACGTGCTGCGTGACACCG
>DATFGV010000457.1:0-3487 GCA_035249115.1 Vineibacter sp. | reverse complement strand
CGATCAGTTTCGGATTGCTCATGTTCTCGATGAAAATCGCCTTGATCCCCTCGCTGCGGATCTGCCGGATCAGCGCCGCAACGTCGCGGGCCGACGGTTCCTCGTCGGTGCTGATGCCGGTCGGGGCGCGGAACTCGACGCCGTAGGCGCGACCGAAATAGCTGAACGCGTCATGACCGGTGATGACCTTGCGTTTGGCCGGCGGCACCGTGGCGATCTGCTGCTTCACCCAGTCGTCGAGCGCCGCCAGCCGGCTGGCGTAGTCGGCGGCCCGCTGCTCGTAGTAAGCGGCGTTGGCGGCGTCGGCCGTGACCAGCGCGGCGGCGATGGCGCGGACATAGAGCTGGCCATTCGCCAGATCCTGCCAGCAATGCGGGTCGGGTACGCTGCGCGGCGCCTTTTGGGTCTTGCGGGTCGACAACGGCTCGCTGTGCCCCTCGGCCATGCGCAACGGGGTGGCGACGCCCTGACTCGCGACGATCCGCGTGCCCTTGAACGGTGCCGACCGCGCCAGCCGTTCGATCCACCCTTCGAATCCCAGGCCGTTGATCACCAGGATCCGCGCTTCTGCGACGGCCTTCGCGTCTGACGGGGTCGGTTGGTAGGTGTGGCCGTCCTGGTCGGGGCCAACCAGGGTTCTGAGCTCGATTCGATCGCCGCCGATCTCGCGCAACATGTCGCCGAGGATCGAGAACGAGGCGACGACCTTCAGCCTCGACTGCGCCGCCGCAGGAGCCGCCGGCAAGGCGCCGACCAGAGCCAGGGCCGTCAGGGTGAACTCACGCCGCCGCATATCGTCGTCTACTCCGCTCGGCCGTTCAGTTACACGTTATAATATATCATAACAACCCACCATGGATGATTGTCAACTTCCAACCTTGTTCAGGTGTCGAACTCGAGCGCCTGTGGCTGGTGGCCTGTCGCGGCGAAAAAGCGTTGCAGATCAACGCCTGAGAGACCGGTGACGGCGGTGTTGACCAGCGGGTGGGCCCAGACGATGTCGGCCTCGAGCACCGCCCGGTCGACGGCGAGGCGTACCTGGCGATCCCGGTCGTTGATCAGTGCCAGTGGTGTCACCGATCCCGGCCGGACCCCAAGGTAGCGCATCAGCCGTTCGGCGCTGCCGAATGAGACGCGGCCCGCGCCGATCCGCTCACCCAGGCGCTTGAGGTCAATCGGGCGATGCGCCTCGGCCGTCACAAGCCACATCTCCTCACGCTTGTTGCGCAGGAACAGGTTCTTGATGTGGGTCCCGACCTGCAACGCCGGCAGCTGGTTCCTGACCGCCGTCGACTGTTCGACGGTGAACACCGCCTCGTGCAGGATGGTTTCATGCATCAGGCCCAGCGCCGACAAGCGAGCCAGCAAGGCCGTTGGGGTGGTCGGCAGGTCGTTGCCGTCAGGATCGGCGTCGGTCGGATCGGCGGGAGCGGCGCACATGGGTGGGCGTTCCTAGCGATGACCGCCAAGGGCTGCAACCGGCGGCCGGCGGCGACCTTGCCAACGCCCGGGAAAGCGGTTATTTCCGCGCGCCTGACGTGGTTTGCCGCCGCGTCGGCAGGAGCGCGGGCGTAGCTCAGGGGTAGAGCACAACCTTGCCAAGGTTGGGGTCGAGGGTTCGAATCCCTTCGCCCGCTCCATATTTTCATCTACATTCATGGCTATGATCGAACCATGCCTCGGGGTCGGCACGTGCGCCAGACCACCAGTGGGGCTGCGTCGATCGATCGAGGTCCGAGCAGGGTTTGGCTTGGCCGGATTGCCGCGTTGAGTCCGCGTTCGCCCATTGCCGTTACGTCGGGGTTACGTTTTGGGCAAGGCACCTTTGAAAGGGGCGCCGCGGCAAGCATCGGCTGTCGCGGCGGAGTTGGTCCATTTCGATGTCGTCGCTCGCGACGCCGATCGCGAGCTTCTGCGTGCGCTTGCCCAACGGCTGGCCAACGACGACGCCGAGGCGGCCCGCATCCGTCTGGAAGTCCGGCGCACCGTCGCCCTGCCGCCGCCGGCCGCGATCGAACTTCCGCCACCATCGCCACCCGTCGCGCCACCCAAGTCGCAGTTCATCCTGGCGGCCTTGCGCCGCTCGCCGCTGGTCGGCGCCAACCTTGACCTCTCGCGCGCCTACGCTGTCGGCCGCGGGGTCGAGGTGTGACGCGATACCTGCTGGACACCTCGATCATCGGTGCCCTCACGCAGCAAGAGCCCGCGCCGGCGCTGCTGGCCTGGATGGCCGATCGCTCCGACGAAGACCTGTTCGTGACGGCGTTCAGCGTGATGGAGATCTGGCGCGCGGTGCTGGCGGCCCCGCGGGGAGGGCACAGCGAAGATCTGCGGCGGTGGCTGTCCGGTGCCGAAGGTCCCGAGGCCCTGTTCGCCGGGCGTGTGCTGTCGTTCGACGACCGGGCGGCGCGCATCTGGGCGCGGCTGATGGCGGAAAGTTCCGCGCTGGGCACGCGGCGCAGCGGCCTCGACATGATCGTGGCGGCGATCGCCGAGGCCAATGACTGCATCGTCGTGACCGACAACGAAGCCGCCTACGCCGGCCTGCCGATCGTCAATCCGACGCGGCCGGAGTCGTAACGTCCGCGTCCGGCGCGGTCACCGGGCGGTGGTTCCCCTCTTTATCCTTTCCGTAGCGCCGCAAGGGCGATCGCGATCTCGGCCGCGAGTGACGCGTTGTTCTTCACCAGAGCGACATTGGCCGCCAGGCTGGCGCCGCCGGTGCGCGCGTTGACGCGGGCCAGCAGATAGGGCGTCAGGTCCTTGCCCATGACGCCCTCCGCCTCGGCCGAGCGGCAGGCTTCGTCAATCATCGCGTCGATATCCGCCATCGGCAGCGCGTGTTCCTGGGGAACCGGATTGGCGATCAGGATGCCGGACTTGAGGCCCAGCCGATGCTGTGCATCGATGATCTCGGCGACGGCGCGCGGACTGTCGACGCGACGATCCACCTTGTGGCCACTGTCGCGGGTAAAGAACGCCGGGAACGCCGTATTGCGATAGCCCAGCACAGGCACGCCCTGGGTTTCCAGCACCTCCAGCGTCTTGCCGATGTCGAGGATCGACTTGGCGCCGGCCGCGACCACGGCGACCGACGTGCGGCCCAATTCGACGAGATCGGCTGAGATGTCGAAGCTCCGCTCGGCGCCGCGATGCGCGCCGCCGATGCCGCCAGTCGCGAACACCGCGATGCCGCATCGTGCCGCGATCGCCATGGTGGCCGCCACGGTCGTGCCGGCGGTGGCGCCGGTGGCGACCAGCGCCGCGAGATCGCGGCTCGAGGCCTTCTGCGCGTCGCCGGCGGTCGCCAGAAGGCGCAGCAGACGGTCGTCGAGCCCGACACGGATGCGCCCGTCGACGACGGCGATGGTTGCCGGCACGGCGCCGCGGTCGCGGATGATCGCCTCGACGGCCAGCGCGGTGTCGAGGTTGTGCGGCGCCGGCATGCCCTGGGCGATGATGCTCGACTCCAGCGCCACCACCGGCC
>DATFGV010000456.1:0-2240 GCA_035249115.1 Vineibacter sp. | reverse complement strand
GACGGCCAGCCCGAGCGCTTGCCGGCGTTGATCAACGAGCTGCTGGCGGCGAGTGTCGAGATCCTGGTGGTTTCCGGCTCGGATGCGACCTTCGCCGCCGTCAACGCGGTGAGCGACCGACCGCTGGTTTTTGCCTCCAGCGCCGGCTATGACGCCGCCGGACCGGTCAATTTCGCACGCCCCGGGCGTAACCTCACCGGCATCGTGCTGCAGTTCGACGACGTGGCGCAAAAATGGCCGGAGTTGCTGAAGCAGGCGGCGCCGCGCATCCGGCGTGCCGGCATCGTCCACGACCGCAGCCCCTCGAATGTGGTGCAGGTCGATATCGTCGAGCGCGGAGCGCGCAGCCTTGGCTTGGCAACTGTCGCCGTCCCGGTCGAGTCGGGCGACGCCCTGCTGGCAACCCTCGATCGCGCCAAGCGCGGAGGCGCCGACGCATTTATCCTGGTGTCGTCGCCGATCTTCACCGCCGCCGCCCGGGCAGTGACCCTTCACGTTGCCGAGCTGGGCATACCGGCGATCTACGAAAGCCGGGTCATGACGCGCAATGGCGGGTTGATGTCGTTCGGGCCGAGTTTCGAGGAGGTGTTCCATCTGCTGGCTGAATCCGTCGACCGTGCGGCGCGCGGCGCCAAGCCCGGCGACCTGCCGATTCAGCGGCCCACGCGGTTCGAGCTCGCCGTCAACCTCGGTGCCGCGCGGGCGCTGGGCCTGGAGCTGCCGCAGGTGCTGCTGGTGCGCGCCGACGAGGTGATCGAATGAGGCGGCGGCCGTTGCTGCGGTTGTCGGGCGTCGCACTGGCCTCCGCCATGTGGCCCGGCGTCGGTGCCGCGCAGCCGTCCGCAAAGGTCCCGGTCGTCGGCCGCCTGCATCCGGGCGCGGCGTCCGATGCGATCCTCCAGACGCTGCTGCAGGCGTTCCGCACGGCCATGCGCGACCTAGGCCAAGTCGAGGGTCGCAGCTACCGGCTCGACGTGCGCTTTGCCGAAAGCGACATGGCGGCTTTGCCATCTCTCGCCGCGGCGATGGTGCGCGATGGAGCCGCCACCATTGTCACATCGGGTACGCACGCGCTGCGCGCGGCAAAGGCGGTCACGCCCGCGGTGCCGATCGTCATGTCGATGTCCGGCCCCGACCCGGTTGGTGAAGGGCTGGTCTCGAGTTTCGCCCGCCCCGGCGGCAATGTTACGGGATTGGCCGGCCAAATCGACGAGGTGCAAGCGAAACAGCTCGAGCTGCTGCGCGAAGTCCTGCCGGCGCTCACAGATGTTCTGGTCCTGATGAACCCTGACGGTGTCCGGACCTGGCCCGCGATCCGAACGGCAGCGGCGGCGCTGGGTTTGCGGATGCATGAGACCGACGTGCGGCGGCCGCAGGATCTCGATGGCGCCTTCGCCGCGACAACGCCGAACGGCCAATGGGCCGTGCTGTCAATCGCCGACCCTGGCTTGATCGACCAGTTGCGCGCACGCATCGCCCTGCTGGCGTTGCGCTACCGCCTGGCGAGCGCCCACAGCTACTACGCCAGTGCCGACGCAGGAATTCTGCTGTCCTACGCCATCGACCTGATCGACGTGAACCGCCGAGCGGCGATGTTCGTCGACAAGATCCTCAAAGGCGCCGCGCCCGCTGAGATTCCGATCGAGCGGCCGAACAAGTTTCAGCTCACGATCAATCTCGGCACCGCCCGGGCCTTGGGAATTGTCGTGCCGCAATCCATCCTGCAGCGTGCCGACGAGGTGATCGAATGAGGCGGCGGGCGCTCCTGCGGGCGCTGGGTGCGCCGATGATTGCCAGCGTCTACGCGCGCGTCGGCGCGGCTCAGCCGGCGTCCGGGATGGCGGTGATCGGCCGGCTTCATCAGGCACCGGCGGGCGATTCAACGGTGCGGGCATCCTTCGATGCGTTTGGCGCAGGCATGCGGCAGCTCGGGCACGTCGAGGGCCGGACGCACCGCATCGAGGCGCGGTTCGCCGAAGGTGATGTGGCGCGATTGCCGGTGCTGGCCGCCGACCTCGTACGGGCCAAGGTCGACCTGATCGTGGCGTCGGGCACCGCCAGTGTGCGGGCCGCCATGGGTGCGACCCAATCCATTCCCATCGTGATGGCGATGTCTGGCGGCGATCCGGTCGGCGCCGGCCTCATTGCAAGCCTCGCCCGGCCGGGTGGCAACGTCACGGGCATCACGGGCCAGACCGACGAACTGCCCATCAAGCAACTCGAGCTGCTACGCGAGATCG
>DATFGV010000455.1:0-10168 GCA_035249115.1 Vineibacter sp. | reverse complement strand
GTCGAGCGTCCAGTTGTCGGCCTTGGGCTTCTCGCCGGCCGGGTACATGGCCTGCACGTCGATGCCGGCGTGCTGCTTCAGCAGGTCGATGCGGGAGCAGGGGACCTTGATCTGGCTGCCGACGGTGGCCGGCACGACGATCCACTTGCCGTCCGCCTTGCCGAGATACTCGACCGTCGCATTCACCGGGCCGTTCTGCTTGATCAGCGCTGCCATGACGTCGTCAAGCGGCTCGAGAAACTTGGCCTTGTCGGCCGGCTCCCAGGACGGCAACGCCATGATGTCGTGGCCGGCGCGCGCCTGCGCCTCGGCGGCGATGGTCAGCCGGTTCTTGTTGCCCTGCGAGGTGATGTAGTCGATCAGGACCTCGACCTTCTCCTTCGCCGCCCATTCGTTGACCAGGTCGGTCGTGGCCTTGTTGGCGCCTGGCACCCAGTGGTCCCAGAAGCCCATCGACAACTTGCCGGCGGCATGCGCGCCCCGAACGAACGGCGCGGCCAGCGCGGTGCCGGTGGCAAGAGCCTGGAACGAGCGTCGTGACAGCTTCGATGTCGACATGCCGATCCTCCCGTGGTCGCGCTTGGCGTGACGGCGCACCAGTCGGTGCGCCGCCTTTGTTGGGCCGGCCGCCATCGTCGTGGCCGCCGTGCCGAGCGTCGGCGGGAGTCGAGCCCCCGCCGTTCCAGGTGAGATCAGGTGCGGGTGAAGCCTTCCAGCTCCTTGGCTGCCCAATCCAGGGTCTTGTCCATCGCCTCGCCCTGGAAGTGGCGTACCGCCATCTTGGTCAGGATGCCCTGGGTGTAGATTTGCTGCGCGATCTTCGGCGGCGCCGGCGCCGCGGCGATCGACAGCACTTGGTGACTATGCGGGTTGGGGTAGTGGTAGAGCGTCCCCTTCGGCGGTCCTTCGTTGGCCCATACCGGCAACGTCGTCAGATTGGCGAAGGACGGAATGTCGTAGCCGCCACTGGCGACCACCAGCTTTTCGACTGCCGCCGGGGTCGACAGATGAGCCAACAGGCTCTTAGCCGCCGCCTTGTTCTTGCTGAAGTTCCAGATGCCCCAGAAGAAGGGCAGGAACGGTCCGAAGCGGCCCTTGGCGCCGGCCGGCATGCCATGCGTCCAGCACTGCTCGGCGACCTGCGGCGCGTCGCGCTTGGCCACCGCCCAGGCGCTCGGCGGATTCATGATCAGCGCGCCCTTGCCCGAGACCAGCCACTTGTTGTTCGAGGCGTCGTCCCATGCGGGCACGTCCGACGGCAGGAAGGCCATCAGTTTCTTGTAGTACTCCAGCGCCTGGCGTACCGGGTCGGACTTGACGGTGATGTTGCCCTTTGCGTCCACCACCATGGCGCCGAAGGCGTGGAAGATCGCGCCGGCGGTGTCGACCGAGTCCGAGGTGACGCCGAGGCCGATGCCGAACGGCACGCCGCCCTTGTGGCAGGCTTCGGCCGCCTTCAGGAACGTGTCGAGGTTCCAGTCGTCAGCCTTCGGCGGTGCGCCGGCCGGATACATCGCCTGGATGTCGATGCCGGCGTGTTGCTTCAGAAGGTCTATGCGCGAGCACGGCCCTTTCATCTGGCTGCCGATCGTTGCCGGCAAGGCGAGCCACCTGTTGCCGTCCTTGCCGAGATACTCGACCGTGGCGTTGACCGCGCCATTCTGCTTGATCAGCGGTTCCATCAGGTCGGTGACCGGCTCGAGCCGTTGCGCATACTCGTGCGGGAACCACGTCGCCATCGCCATCACGTCGTGGCCCGAGCGGGCCTGCGCCTCGGCGGCGATCGTCAGCGTGAGCTTGTTGCCCTGCGAGGTGATGTAGTCGATCTTGGCGTCGACCTTCTCCTTGGCTGCCCATTCCTTGACCAATTCCTCGGACGCCTTGTTGGCGCCGGGCACCCAGTGGTCCCAGAAGCCGATCGAAATCGAGCCCGCCGCGTGCGCTCCGTGCACAAATGGCATGCCGACCATCGCGGTCGAGGCCAGTGCCGTCTTGGCAACGGTCCTGCGCGTGAGTTTTCTCGTCGTCATCAGATTTCCTCCTGGATGCGCCGGCTCACGGGGCCGGTCAGACATCGTGTCACGTGCCACGGCGAACCCGCGCACGGCGCACTCTCGATGGTGCTTTCAATCCGATGCTAAGCGAAGCCGGCGCATATCGTCCATAGCGATTGTCGGCATCGGCCATGTGGCGCGTGAATGGGCCTGTGCCGGTGGCGCCGACGTCGGGCCAGTCGCAGCTGTTGACGTGCGCCTGACGATACGGAACGTGCGGCGGGCAGCGACGAGGAGGGCCAACGTGCGCGACAATACCGTCAAGAAGATCTGGGCCGCCGGCGACGCGGTGGTGAACGGCTGGCTGGGCATACCCAGCAGCGTCTCCGCCGAGAACATGGCGCAGGCCGGCTGGGATTCGCTGACCGTCGATCTGCAGCACGGCGTCGTCGACTATCAGGCGGCGGTCGGAATGATGCAGGCGGTGTGCACGACGGCCACCATGCCGCTGTGCCGCGTGCCGTGGAACGAGCCCGGCATCATCATGAAGATGCTCGACGCCGGCGCCATGGGCGTGATCTGCCCGATGATAAACTCGCGGGCCGAATGCGAAGCGTTTGTCGGCGCCTGCCGCTACGCGCCGGTCGGGTACCGCAGCGTCGGCCCGAACCGCGCCGCCTGGTGGAGTGGGGCGGACTACCTGAAGGAGGCGAACGGCCAGATCGCCACCATGGCGATGATCGAGACCCGCAAGGCGCTGGACAACCTCGACGACATTCTGAGCGTGCCGGGGGTGGACGGCATCTATGTCGGCCCGGCCGACCTGGGCTTGTCCTTGGGCAAGGAAGCTCGGGCCGATCACGCCGATCCGTTCATGGTCGACACCATCAAGGGCATCCTGGCGACGGCCAAGAAGCACAAGGTGTATGCCGGCCTGCACTGCGCCTCGACCGCTTACGCAAGGCAGGCAATCGGCTGGGGTTACCAGTTCGTCACAATCCTGGCCGACAACGCGCTGCTGATGACCGCCGCCAAACAAGCCGTCGCCGAAATGCGCGCCGGCGCAGCCGCCGCAAGCAAACCAACCGGGCCGTATTAAGACGTGTTCGTCTCCCGCGGGCAGGCGAGGTACATGGCGATCAGTGGATGTCGGCCGACTCCTTGAGGGCCTTGGCCAGCTTCTCGAAGTTGAAGCCTTTCCTCTTGGAGGCGGAGATGGTCACCGCCTCGCGCCGGGCCAGCAGCTTGGCGGCGTCGCTGACTTTCTTGGCGACATCGATCGGGATGATCACGGCGCCGTGCAAGTCGGCGTGGATCAAGTCGCCGGACTTGGCCGACATGCCGCAAATGCTGACCGGCACGCCGACATCGACGACGTGCACGTAGGCATGGCTGGGGTTGACGCAGCCGGCCAGCATCTGGAAGCCTTTTGCATTCATCGGGATGTCGCGCACCGAGCCGTTGGTGATCACACCCAGCGCCCCGAGGCCGCGATGCACATGGCTGTTCACTTCGCCCCAGAACGAGCCGTAGCCTGGCAGGGCGTCGAGATCCTGCAGCAAGATCACTGACGGTTTGGGGCCCTTGTCGACATACTCGTACCAGCGCAGCCGCATCGTGCGGTCGTCCTCGGGTTTGCGGAAAGAAGGTTCGGCGGCGCGGATCGTCCCGGTACGGGCGAAGCCGACGATGGGCGCGAGGTTGGGGTAGAGGCAGCGCAGGGGCTGGGTGTTGAAACCATGCAGGCGGCGTTGCGGCGCTACGATCTCCAGCGCATTGCATACCGTCGGCGTATCCAACGCCTTCAGCGCCCGGAAATCCGCCGCCGTCAGTTTCATGTCCTCGGCCATGTTTGGACTCTCCCCACGTAGATTGGCTGGCAGTATCGTGCGCGAACCTAAGGCGCGCGAGGCGCGGCCGGCAAGCGAGGCCACCGCATGGCTTGCCTGCGGCACCGGGCGCGCGCCGCGGCCCTTGCGCCGATGCGAGGCGCGACCGAGACTGGCTCGGCCTTTGCGGGAGCCGAAGCGATGACCACCCTGACCGCCGATCAGATCGACGACTTCCGTCGCGATGGATACCTGGTCGTACCGGATGCCGTAACGCCGGCCCAATTGGCGGCGCTGCGCGCCGAGATCGCCGGCTGGGTCGAGGCGAGCAGGGAGCACCGCACGCCGTTCGGGCCGCCGACGATCGACGGGCGACCGCGCTTTGACATGGGCACCGAGCATACGGCGGAGAAGCCTGCGCTGCGCCGCATCAACAACCCGTCGGACATATCCGAGGCCTATCTCGAAGTGATGCGGCGGAGTCGTATGACCGACATGGTCACGGACCTGATCGGGCCGGACGTCAAGTTCCACCACTGCAAGATCAACCTCAAGCTGACCGGCGCCAAGACGGAGGTGCTGTACCACCAGGACTTCGCCTACACGCCGCATACCAACGACGACATTGTCACCGCGCTGCTGTTCCTCGACGATATCGATGAGAGCAACGGCGCGCTGACCGTCGTGCCGGGCTCGCACATGGGGCCGGTCTACTCGCTGTTTGATGGCGACACGTTCACCGGTGCCGTGGCGCCGGCGCTGGAGCGGGAACTGCTGGCCAAGAGCTTGCCGTGTTACGGCGCTGCCGGCAGCGTCTGCCTGATGCACACGCGGCTGGCGCATGGTTCCACAGCCAACCGGGGTGACAAGTCGCGCGGTCTCTACATCTGCGTCTATTCTGCCGCCGACGCTGTTCCCCTAGCCCGCAATCCGATGCCGAGCCTGCACGAGGGCGATATTGTGCGCGGCAAGCCGGCCCGCGTCGCCCGCCTGATGTCGGGCACGATCGAGTTGCCGCAACAGCCCAAATCGGCGTCTTTCTTCACGGTGCAGGGGCAAGCGTCGGCGAAGGCCGCAGAATAGAGGCACCTCGCGCCAACGGGCAGAGTTTGCTTCTACTCGGCCGCGGCACGCTGACCGTCGCGGCGCCAGCTACGCCATTCGGCGAGCGCCTGCTCCATGGTGACGAAAACGGCGCCATGCTCCAACAGCTTCAGGATCAGCCGCTCCAGCATCATCATGCGATGCCCGCGGCCGATGACGTGCGGGTGGAAGGTGTAGGTGAGGATGCCGCGGTCGCGGATACGAGTCATGTAGATGAAGTCATCGACGAAGTTGTCCAGCACGTGTGTGGCGTTGCTCAGGCCCTGCTGGATCGCGCCGTTGGGATTGCGCATGTATTCGAAGTAGGGGAAGTCGTCGAGCGACCAACTGATCGGCATTTCGACCAGCGCCGTCTCGCGACCGCGCACGAACGGTGTCTTGAGTTCGACGACATCGCCCTGGCGCGCGAAATAGCAGTCGTAGTCGTCGCCCATCAGAGAGCTGTCGTACTGGAAGCCGTGCTTGAGCAGCAGCTCGATGGTGTGCGGGCTGAGATCCCACGACGGCGAGCGGTAGCCGCGCGCCACCCGGCCGCTGATCTTGCGGATCGCCTCGTTGCCGCGGACGATTTCCTCTTCCTCCTCGGCGCGATCGACTGTGGCCGGCGGCCGATGCGTCCAGCCGTGATGCGCCAGCTCGTGGCCGGCGCCTACGTAACTCTCGACGCTCGCTGGAGCGCTCTCGATCGTGTGGCCCGGCGTGAAGAACGTCGCCTTGACGTCGTAGCGGCCGAGCAGGTCGACGATTCGCGGAATCGCCACGAGGTCGAATTCGCCACGCGAGATCGGTGTCGGCGTCGTCATGCCACGGGCGATGAATCCCGACATGTGGTCGTGGTCAAAAGTTAGGCAGGCGAGGTGGCGGCGCACGGCGGCACTCCACGATTTGGAATGATCGCCAATTGTCGGCGCACAGCGCAGGTAGCGCAAGCCAAGCTGACGGCCCGCCGCGGCGCTTGCCGGTTGCCTTTCCCTGAATGCCCGTTCATGATGTTTATTGGAGGCCGCGCGCGAGGCGCGAGGTCCGCCGTGGAAGGCGCCGGGGTCCGTTCCCGCAATCAAAGGCGTCCGTGCGGCGGAGCGTCAGACGGGAGGGTTGCAGCGTGTCCTGGTCATGGGCTGCGATGGCCGCGTCGTTCGCGGCGCTGGCTGTTGGCGCGCCGGCGGGACGGTAGCGAATGTCGCTGGCTGAGTCGATTGCCGCCCGCGGCGGCGCGGCGCCGATCCTGACGGTCCAGGGCGTTTCCAAGAAGTTCGGTGGCGTGACGGCGGTGCAGGACGTGTCGCTGGACGTACCGGCCGGCTCGATCGTGTCGGTGATCGGGCCCAACGGCGCCGGCAAGACATCGCTGCTGAACATGATCTCGGGCTTCTATCGGCCGGACACTGGGTCAACCTCGCTCGAGGGCAAGGACATCACCGCGCTGCGGCCCAGCCAGATCGCCGCGCTGGGGATCGCGCGTACGTTCCAGAACATCGCGTTGTTCAGCGGGCTGACCGTGCTCGACAACCTCATGCTGGGCCGCCACGTGCATATGCGCGCCGGCGTGCTGGCGAGCGCGCTGTACTGGGGGCCGGCCCGCAAGGAGGAGATCGCGCACCGCGAACGCTGCGAGGAGATCATCGAGTTCCTGAAATTGCAGGACCTTCGCAAGCAGGCGACCGGCGCCTTGTCCTACGGGCTGCGCAAGCGGGTCGAATTGGGACGTGCCTTGGCGCTGGAGCCCAAGGTGTTGCTGCTCGATGAACCGATGGGCGGCATGAACCAGGACGAGAAGGAGGACATGGCGCGCTATGTCCTCGACGTGAACCTCGAGCGAAAGGTCACGGTGGTGCTGATCGAGCACGACATGGGCGTCGTCATGGATATTTCCGACCGCGTCGTGGTGCTCGACCGCGGCCGGCGAATCGGCGCCGGCACGCCCGAAGAGGTGCAGCGCAATCCCGAGGTCATCCAGGCCTATCTCGGAACGTCGAAGGGAGGCGGCTGACATGAACCTTGTCGATTCGCCCGACTCCGCCACTTTGCCCAAGCTGCTGGCGCGCAACGCCCAGCAGTGGTCGGCCGACGCGGCGCTGCGCGAGAAGAGCCGCGGCATCTGGCAGACCTATAGCTGGGCCGACTACCACCGCCACGTGCGCGACTTCGCGCTCGGTCTGGCGGCGCTCGGCTTCAAGCGCGGCGAGAAGCTGACGGTGGTCGGCGACAACCGGCCGCGGCTGTACGTCGCCCAGCTGGCGTCCATCGCGCTCGGCGGCTATTCGGTGCCCGTCTACCAGGACTCGATCGCTTCGGAGCTGGTGTATGTGTTGAACCACGCCGAGGTGGCGGTGGTGGTCGCCGAAGACCAGGAGCAGGTCGACAAGATTTTGTCGTTGAAGGAAGGCCTGCCCGGCCTGCGCTGGATCATCTACGACGATCCGCGCGGCATGCTGGGCTACGCCGACCAGCCGATCGTCAAGTCTTTCAACGACGTCGAGGCGGCGGGTCGAGACTTCGCCCAGAAGAACGCCGGCTATTTCGAGGCCGAGCTGGCCAAGGGCCAACCCGACGACGTGGCGATGATCGCCTACACCTCGGGTACCACCGGCAGCCCGAAAGGGGTGATGCTGTCGCACCGCAACATGATCTCGATCGCCGAGAGCTTCACGGTGTCCGAAGGCATCAAGCGCGGCGACAATTGGCTGGCCTACCTGCCCATGGCCTGGGTCGGCGACACGACCTTCTCGGTTGGGATCGGACTGGTGGCCGGAATCACCGCCAACTGCCCGGAAAGCCCCGAGACGGTGCAGCGCGACCTGCGCGAGCTCGGGCCGACCGGCCTGGTGGCACCGCCGCGCATCTGGGAAAACATGCTGACCACCATTCAGGTGAAGGCGGTCGACGCCTCGCCGATCAAGCGCATGGTTTACGAGACATTCCGCGGCGTCGCCGAGCGTGTCGAACTGCTGCGCTCGGAAGGCAAGACGGTGCCGTTCGGCTCGCGCATGGCCTACGCGCTCGGCGAGTTCCTGGTCTACGGGCCGGTGCGCGACCAGCTCGGCATGCGCAATGCCCGCACCTGCTACACCGGCGGGGCGCCGCTGGGGCCGGACAATTTCCGTTTCTTCCGCTCCTTCGGCATCAACCTGAAGCAGGTCTACGGCGCCACCGAGGCCTCGGCCCTGATCGCCGTGCAGCCCGACGGCGAGGCCAACCCCGACACCGTCGGCCGCACCTTGCCCGGCGTCACGGTAAGGGTCGCCGACAACGGCGAGGTACTGGTCAGCGGCCAGAACATTTTCAAGGGCTACTACAAGCAGGACGACGTGACGCGCGACACCTTGACGGCGGACGGCTGGCTGAAGACCGGCGACGCTGGCTTCGTCGATCCGCGCGGCCACGTCGCGATCATCGATCGCGCCAAGGACGTCGGCAAGCTGGCCGACGGCACGCCCTTCGCGCCGCAATTCGTGGAAAACAAGCTGAAGTTCAGCCCGTTCATCCGCGAGGCGGTGGCGTTCGGCGACCAGCGGCCGTTCGTGGCGGCGATGATCGCCATCGACATCGACACCGTCGGGAACTGGGCCGAGCGCAACGACCTCGCCTACACCAGCTACATGGACCTGACGCGCAAGCCGGAGGTCGCGAAGCTGATCCTCGAGGAGATCGGCAAGTGCAACGCCGGCTTGCCGGACGCGGCCAAGGTGCGGCGCTTCCTGCTGTTGCAGAAGGAGCTGGATGCCGACGACGCCGAGATGACCCGTACCCGCAAGGTGCGCCGCCGCTTCGTCGCCGAGAAATACAGCTCCGTGATCGCTGCTTTCTATGGCGGCGCCGGGAACGTCGAGGTCACCATGGAAATCACCTTCGAGGACGGCCGCAAGAGCACCTTGAACTCGGTGATCGACATCCACGACGTGGCGGGCGCCGGCACGCTGCGCCAGGCGGCGTGAGGTACCAGCCATGGAACTCGACTTCGCCTTCGTGCTGATCGGCAACGGCGTGCTGATCGGCCTGATGTATTCGCTGATCGCGCTCGGTTTCGTGCTGGTCTACAAGGCGACCGACGCCATCAATTTTGCCCAGGGCGAATTCGTCATGCTGGCCGCGCTGATCTCGGCTGGCATCATTGTCATGGCGGAGCTGCCATTCTGGGTCGGCGTCATCGTGGCGCTGGCCGGCATGATCGTCTTCAGCTTCGGGCTCGAGCGGGTGGTGCTGCGGCCGCTGTTGGGCCGGCCGATCGTGGCGGTGATCATGGCCACCATCGGCCTGGCGGCGATCCTGCGCGGCGCCGGCCCGTTCATCTTCGGCGTCGAGACCAAGTCGATCGCGCTGCCGATAGGCGAGGAACCGATCAACCTCGGACCCTTCATCCTGCAACCGGTGCAGCTCACCGGGGCGCTGGTGTCGATCCTCTTCCTTGCCGCCTTCACCTGGTTCTTCCTCAAGAGCCGCATGGGCATCGCCATGCGCGCCGTGGCCGACAACCAGCAGGTGGCGTCGGCCATGGGCATCAACGTCGAGCGCTACTTCGCGCTGGCCTGGGCGATGGCGGGGGTCGTCGCGGCGCTGGGCGGAGTGGTCTGGGGTTCGATGCTCGGGGTCGACGTGCACGTATCGCTTGTCGGGCTGAAGGTCTTTCCGGTGGTCATCCTCGGAGGCCTCGATTCGGTGATCGGCGCCGTGGTCGGCGGCCTGATCGTCGGCATCGTCGAGAACCTCGCCGCCGGCTATCTCGACCCCTATGTCGGCGGCGGCACCAAGGACTTCGCGCCCTACGTGCTGATGATCATCGCCCTGATGGTGCGGCCGTACGGCATCTTCGGCAGCCGCAAGATCGAACGCGTCTAGGCAGCGGAGCGCAGGCGAGATGTTCCACCGGGAGTCGGGCTACTTCAAGACCAGCTATGGGGCCGACATGGCCCTGTACCCGCTGCCGATCGCGCGCTGGACGGTAGGCGTACTGGCGGTCGCGTTCCTCGCGCTACCGCCGCTGGTCACCGCCTTTACCGGCTCGCTGGCGGCCGAATACTACGTCTCGATCGTCAACATCATCATGATCGCGGTGGTCGGCGCGCTGGGGCTGAACATCCTGGTTGGCTACACAGGCCAGATCTCGATCGGGCACGCCGCCTTCATGTCGGTCGGCGCCTACACCGCCGCCAACCTCGCGGTGCGGCTCGACCTGCCGTTCTGGGTGACTCTGCCCGCCGGCGGCCTGATGGCGGCGGCGATCGGCGTGATCGGCGGCAGCGG
>DATFGV010000454.1:0-13536 GCA_035249115.1 Vineibacter sp. | reverse complement strand
CGGCACGCGAGGCCCAGGGAAAACTCGCGGCGTACCAGTGGAAAATCAGGCCGCCCTCGATGCCGTCGGCGGTCGATCGAAATCCCTTCTCGATCACCGCTTCGGGAACATGGATGACGTCGGGCTGCGCCATCCAGTAGGCCACCTCGGCGCGATTGCCCGGTTCGTCCAGCCATTCTCCGGCGCGCAGAAGAGCGCGTACCAGCGCACGCAACGTCGCCGGCCGGCGCGCCGCCCAGGCGGCGGTGACGCCCAAGACCTTCTCCGGCGCGTTGTTCCAGATGTCGTGGCCGCTGGCCGCCTGGCGGCCGACGCCATGCGCCTCGGCCAGATCATTCCATGGCGCGCCGACGCAGTAGCCGTCGATCCGGCCAGCGGTGAGATAGGCGATCATCCGCGGCGGCGGCACGACCTCGAGCTGGACATCGCGATCCGGATCGACGCCGCCGGCCGCCAGCCAATAGCGCAGCATGTAGTTGTGGCTGGAGTGCGGGAACACGACGCCGAAGCTCGGCAGCTTGCGTCCGTCGGCGCGGCGGCGCGCCGCCGCCCGTGCGAGCGCGCGCGGCAACGACAGGTCGCCGGCCCGCACACCGCTGTCCTCGGCCGCCAACTCGTCCCACAGTGCCAGCGAGAAGGTGATGGCGTTGCCATTGAGGTTGAGCGCCATCGGCGCCAGCAGCGACATGCGCCAACCGCCCAGTGCGACAGCGTTGGCTACCGGCATCGCCGCCAGCATGTGGCCGCCGTCGAACACGCCGCCGCAGACCCGGTCGCGCAGCGCCGCCCAGGACGCCTCGCGCACCAGGCGTACCGACAGGCCTTCGCCAGAGAAGAACCCCTTCTCGCGCGCCACGATCAGCGGTGCCGCGTCGAGCAGCGGCACGAACCCCAGCACCAGCTCCGCTTTCTCAAGCGGACCCGAACTGGTGGACGCGGGATTGTCGATCAACAACGCGGCGACTCCCAAATGCACCCGCGCAACGCCTGATCAATCCGGGCTGCACGCGCGCGGATCGACGTTGATCCGCCTGCTGGAGCCGTCCGCCGTTGGACGACGTTCCTAACAACTCAAGAACTGTGCCAACGATTGTTCAAAGTCGGAAAATTGTTGATTAACAAAAGATTAGACGTTCCTTGCGACCGTGGGAGCGTGGCCAGTCGACTCTGCTGCACTGCACAATATTTGACCTGACGGGCCTATGCATGCCCGCGAATCGGCCACGACGCGCGCCGTCAGGGCGACGGCGCGAGCAGGTCGCTGATCGAGATCACCTGCTCGGCGATTTCCGCCAGTCGCTTGCCCTTATCCATCGCCAGTTTGCGCAGGGCGCCATAGGCCTGCTCCTCGCTGAGCCCGCGCTGCGCCATGAGGATTCCCTTGGCGCGCTCGACCAGCTTGCGCTCGACCAGCGAGGCTCGCGCCTGATCCAGCTCGTCGCGCAACTCCTGCAAGGCGCGAAAGCGCGCAATCGCTACATCCATGATCGGCTTGACCCGGGCTGCGCTGAGACCATCGACGACATACGAGGTGACGCCGGCGCGCACCGCTTCGATCGCCATGGTTTCATCAGTGGCGTCGACGAACATGACGATCGGCCGCGCCTGCTCGCGCGACACGTGGCGCATCTGCTCCAGCATGTCGCGGTTAGGCGAGGAGACGTCGACGATGATCATGTCCGGTTCGTGCGCCCTGACCTGTTCCAGCAGCTCGTCGGTGCCTGACGCGTGCGCGACGATCAGGTGCCCGGCCGCGGTCAGGGTGCGCGCCAGCATCGCGCCGCGCTGCGTGTCGTCGTCGACCAGCAGGATGCGGAGCGGCGCGGACGCATTCACCTCGTCGGCGGCGGTCACGGCTGTCTGAACGGTATCGGCACGCACGGCATCGGTCGCATTCGAGCCAAAGAACAAGCAACCGCCGTGCCGAACGAGCCATCCGTCTGCAGCGACAAGCGGACAATCTTAACTATATGATTTAGATGAATAAACCAAAAGTGAACCTGGGAACCGATCGGCTGGCGGACACCCGCAGAATGACTGCGGGCGCCGCGCGGCCGGCGACGTGACTACTTCGCCGCCTGCACCATGATCTCGACGACCAGGCCGGGAGCCGCCAGCTTGGCCTCGACAGTGGCGCGGGCCGGCGTGTTGCCCGGTGCGACCCAGGCGTCCCACACTTCGTTCATCTGGCTCCATGTCTTGATGTCGGTCAGCCAGATGTTAGCCGACAGCACCTTGCTCTTGTCGGTGCCGGCCTTGGCCAGCAGCGCGTCGATCTTGGCCAGGATCTGGCGGGTCTGGCCCTTGACGTCCTGCGTGGTGTCGTCGGCGGTCAGGCCGGCGAGATACACGGTGTTGCCATGCACGACGGCCTGGCTCATGCGCGGGCCCGGATTGATGCGTTCGACGGCCATGCTTCCCTCCTCCAAGAGCAAATGGACCGGCGCAGCTTAGCACGCCGGTCAAGGAGGCAAGCGAGTCGTCAGGCGCGTGTCAGGGCAGCAGGGTCGTGGGATCGACCGGCTTGTTGCGCTGTCGGATCTCGAAATGCAGCTGCGGCTGTGACACGCCGCCGGTCTGGCCGACGGTGCCAACAGCCTGGCCCTTCTTGACGGCGCTACCCTTGGTTACCGACGCCTTGTCGAGATGGGCGTAGGCCGTGACATAGCCTCCGGCGTGGCTCAGCAGCACGAGATTGCCCAGGCCGCGGACCTCGCTACCGACATAGGCGACGGTGCCGGCTTCGGCCGCCTTGACCGGCGTGCCGCTGGCGGCGGCGATGTTGATGCCGTCGTTTCGCCCGCCGTCGGCTTTGGCACCGAAGCCTTGCAAAGTCGTGCCACGCAGCGGCCAGTCGAATCGCGCAGCGGCAGCCGGCGGCACCGGCACCGGTTGCGGGGCGGCGCCCGGCGCAGTTGCGGATGGGCTCGATCCTGGCGGCAATGCGCTGGCCACCGGTCGCGGCGGCTGCGCCGTTGTCCCGCCTGTTGGCGCCGGCAGGTCACTCGAGGTCACCTTGCCGTCCGATGACGTTGGCGCCGGACCCGGGGCGGGCGCCGGCGCACCCGGTCCAGGCGGCGGCGAACCCTGCTCGACTATGCGCGCATCGGGGATCTCCAGCCACTGGCCCGACGACAGCTTGTCGGTCGGCCTGAGGCTGTTGCGCTCGGCGATGCGCGACGCCGGCACACCAAAGCGGCCGGCGATGCCATCGAGCGTGTCGCCGTCGCGCACGACATAGATCGCCGCCGCGTCTGCGCGGGCGCCCGAGCCGGGATACTCGACCGTGCCGGCGCGCTTGCCATAGACCGTGCGGTCGTACAGCGCGCAGGATGTCAGGCTGAGACAAAGCGCAACGGCGACGCCGATCTGAAGGCTGATCGGCTGCCGGGGCGCTCGCGAGGGGGTGCGGAGCGCTTTCTTGTTCATGCCGGCAGACTAACGGAAATTGCTCGCCAAGGGAATCCGGCTCACACCGGCCGCGTCGCGGCCGGAAGGCAGGGCGATCGCATATGGCGCCCTATCTCGTCGTCCCAACCAAGGCCTGAAGGGCCGCGTGGAGGGACCTTCTCTCGACAACGTCGATCGTGGCTGTCGATAGAAGGTCCCTCGACTTCGCTTGGGACGACGGGAAAGGCGTCTCAGCCGATATAGCCCTGAGTAGCTGGCCGCGTCATACGGTGCTCAGCCTGACAGGCGGTTCGCGTCAGACTTCGTAGGTCGGCAGGGCGCCGGCCACCAGCGGCACGAAGCGAACCGGCATCAGCGCCTCGCGGTCGATCCCCTGGTCGGTGCGGGTGATGCGTTCGACCGTCTGGTTCACCGGATCGGGCCCGACCGGCACAAGCATGACGCCACCGACCGCCAGCTGGTCCAACAGCGCCTGCGGCACTTCGCCAGCTGCGGCGGTGACGATGATGCGGTCGTACGGCGCCTGCGGCGGCCAGCCCTTGGTGCCGTCGCCGACGTGCAACACGACGTTGTGCACCCGCAGGTCGAGCAGCCGCTTCTCGGCCTCCTTGGAGAGCGCCCTGAAGCGCTCGATCGAGAACACGCGCCGCGCCAGCCGCGCCAGGATCGCTGTCTGGTAGCCCGAGCCGGTGCCGATCTCCAGCACCTTCATGCGCTCGCCGACTTGCAGCGCCTGGGTCATGGCGGCGACGACCTGCGGCTGGCTGATGGTCTGGCCGAAGCCAATCGGCAGCGCCATGTTGTCGTAGGCGCGCTCGACGAAAGTGCGCGACACGAAGGCCTCGCGCGGTACCGCCGCCATGACCGCCAGCACGCGCTCGTCGCTGATGCCGCCGCGACGCAGGTCGGCGATCAGGCGCTGCTTGGCGACGCTCATGCCTTGGCGCCCGCCGGGCCGCGCGCGAAGGCATCGCGCAGCCGCCGGCGCATCGCCTCGTGCGTCAGGTCAAGGTGCAGGGGATTGATCGAGATGGCGCCGCGGCGCAACGCCTCGATGTCGGTGCCCGGCACAAGATCGCGCGCCGTCGGCGTGTAGCTGATCCAGTAGTAGGGCGAGCCGCGCGGGTCAGTGCGCTCGATGATGTGGCCGCCGAAGCCGAGATGGCCCTGGCGCGTGATCTCCATGCCGCTGACGCCGTCGGGATCGACGGCCGGGAAGTTGACGTTGATCAACGCCTCGTGTGACCACTCGACGGCCAGCACACGACGTACCACTTCGGCGCCGTGCCGCTCGGCCGTCTGCCACTTGACGTCGCTGGGATTGCTGTAGCTCTGGCTGAGCGCGATCGAACGGATGCCCAGCAGGCAGCCCTCCATCGCCGCCGCGACGGTGCCCGAGTAGGTGACGTCGTCCGCCAGGTTGGTGCCGCGGTTGACGCCCGACAGCACCAGCGTCGGCGGCTTGTCGGTCAGCAGGTGGCGGACGGCGAACAATACGCAATCGGTCGGCGTGCCATCGACCGCCCAGCGCCGCTCGCTGACCTCGCGGGCCCGTAGCGGCTTTGAGAGCGACAGCGAGTGGGCGGCGCCCGATTGGTTGGTCTCGGGCGCCACCACCCAGATGTCTTCGCTGAGCTCACGGGCAATGCTGATCAGCGACACCAGGCCGGGGGCGTTGATGCCGTCGTCGTTGGTTACAAGGATGCAGGCCGTGGCGGGATCTAGGGGCGGGAACACCATGGCGCTCAGCTCCCTGTGCCGGCGATGACCGATACGCCACCCATGTAGGGCCGCAGCGCGTCGGGCACGGTTACCGTGCCGTCCGCGTTCTGGTAGTTCTCCAGCACCGCGATCAGACTGCGCCCGACCGCCAGGCCGGAGCCGTTCAGCGTGTGTACGAAGCGCGTGCCCTTGCCTTCACGCGGCCGGTAGCGGGCGTTCATCCGCCGCGCCTGGAAGTCGCCGCAGTTGGAGCAGCTGGAGATTTCGCGATAGGCGTTCTGCCCTGGCAGCCAGACCTCGATGTCGTAGGTCTTGCGGGCGGAGAATCCCATGTCGCCGGTGCACAGTGTGACGGTGCGATACGGCAGGCCGAGCCGCTTCAGCACCTCTTCAGCGCCGCCGGTCATGCGCTCGTGCTCGGCCTCCGACTGCTCCGGCGTCGTGATCGACACCATCTCGACCTTGGGAAACTGGTGCTGGCGGATCATGCCGCGGGTGTCCTTGCCGGCGGCCCCTGCCTCCGAGCGGAAGCACGGCGTCCACGCGGTGTATCGCAGCGGCAGCTCCTTCTCGTCGACGATGCTGTCGTTGACCAGGTTGGTCAGCGACACCTCGGCGGTCGGGATCAGCCAATAGCCGTTGGTGGTGAGGAACTGGTCCTCGGCGAATTTCGGCAGCTGGCCGGTGCCGTACAGGGCGGCGTCGCGCACCAGCAGCGGCGGGTCGACCTCGGTGTAGCCACCCAGCCCGCCATCGGACGGCGAGGTGTGCAAGTCCAGCATGAACTGCGCTAGCGCCCGCTCCAGCCGCGCCAGTTGACCCTTGAGCACCACGAAACGCGCGCCCGACAGCTTCGCGGCAGCGGCAAAATCCATCAGGCCCAGCCCCTCGCCAATCGCGACATGGTCGCGGGGGTCGAAGGCAAAGTTGCGCGGGTTGCCGACCCGGCGGTTTTCCCGGTTGTGCCGCTCGTCCTCGCCGTCGGGCGCTTCAGCCGCCGGCAGGTTGGGGATGCCAGCCAGCAGCGCCTCCAGCTCCGTCTCGAGCTCGGCCGCGGTCTTTTCCGCCGCCTTCTGGATCGAATCGAGGCCACCGACCTCGGCCATCAACGCCTCGGTCGGCTCACCCTTGCCGCGGGCGGCACCGATCTGCTTCGACAGCGCCTTGCGCCGTGCCTGGGTCTGCTCGCTATCGGTGATGGCGGTGCGGCGGCGGCGGTCGATATCCAGCAGCTGCGCCGCCAGCGGCCCGAGGCGGCGGCGCTTCAGCGCGGCGTCGAAGGCGTCGGGATGGTCACGGATGGTGCGGATGTCGTGCATGGCGGGCGGTTCCGGGTTGGAGGCGACGGGTCGGCCGACGGATCAGGCGTCCGGTCAGCTCGACGACGACTCCCCGGCCGGCTTGTCGATATCGGTGCCGGGCGACGACGACTCAGCCTTTTCCGCCGCCGCCCGCCTCTTTTCGATCACCGTGCCAATCAGGATCGAGATCTCGTAGAACAGCAGCAGCGGCACCGCGAGCGCGAACTGGCTGACGATGTCCGGCGGCGTCAGGATGGCGGCGACGATGAAGGCGATGACGATCGCCCAGCGGCGTTTCTCCTTCAGTCCCGCCGTGCTGACCAGGCCGACCCGCACCAAGAGCACCAGCAACACCGGCACCTCGAAGGCGAATCCGAAGGCGAACACCAGCTGCAGCACGCGTTCGAGGTAGTCGGATGCCCGCAGCGTCTTCTCGATCTCCGGCGGCGTGTACAGCGCCAGCATGAAGTTGATCACGTACGGCATCACCACGTAGTACATGACGGCGCAGCCGGCATAGAACATGAACGGCGTCGCGATCAGGAACGGCCGGAAGGCCGACTTCTCATGGCGGTAAAGGCCGGGCGCCACGAAGGCCCAGATCTGGGTGGCGATCAGCGGGAAACCGACGATCAGGGCCAGGAACCCGGCCAGCTTCACGGTGACGAAAAAGAACTCGAAGATGTCGAGGACAATGACCTTGTAGCCGTCGGAAACCGCCGGCTGGATCAGGAAGCTGAAGATCGGCTTGGCGAAATAGAAGCAGACCGCGAACACCAGGATGAAGCCCAGAAACGCATAGATCAGCCGCTTGCGCAGCTCGATCAGGTGATCGAGCAGCGGCATCGGCTTGTCGTCTTCGGGTCCGTCGAGCGCGCTCACGGGCGTTTTCCGGCGAGGGGTGGCTGTGGTTATGCCGCCAATCCCGGGCGGATTCCACCCCCGTTTCGGCGTTGCGGGTGAGCGCCCCTAGCTCTGCAGATAGCGCCGCTCCAGATGGCGGCGAAACGCGCCGGTCCCCAGCGGCGCGCCGGTCGCCTCCGTCAGGATGGTGTCGGTTGGCGCCGATGCGCCCTTTTCGTGCACATTGGTCCGCAGCCAGCGGTACAGGGGCGCAAAATCGCCACGCGCCAACCCCGGCTCAATGTCGGGGTCGGCGGCGCAGGCCGACTGGAACAGCTGCGCCGCGGCCAGCGCTCCCAGGGTGTAGGTCGGGAAATAGCCCCAGGCGCCGTCCGGCCAATGAATGTCCTGCAGGCAGCCCAACACGTCGGTCGGCGGCCGGATGCCCAGCGCGCGCTGCATGCCCTCGTTCCACGCATCGGGCAGGTCGTCGAGCGTCATGGAGGCCTCGATCAGGGCGCGTTCCAGGCGGTAGCGGAGGATGACATGCAGCGGATAGGTCACCTCATCGGCATCGCCACGGATGAAGCCAGGCCGCACCACGGTGTACAGCCGCAGGATGTTCTCCGCCTCCCAGGCGGCGCCGCTGCCGCCGAAGGCGGCCCGCATGCGCGGCGCCGCGAAGGTGATGAAGGCGCGGCCGCGGCAGGCCTGCATCTCCAGCAGCAAAGACTGGGATTCGTGGAGTGCCATGCCGCGCGCCTTGCCGACCGGCTGCTGGCGCCAGGCCGCCGGCAGCCCGGCCTCGTACATGGCATGCCCTGTTTCGTGCAGCACGCCCATCAAGGCACGCGCGAAATCACTCTCGTCGTAGCGTGTCGTCAGCCGCACGTCGTCGGGCGTGCCGCCGGTGAAGGGATGCGCCGAGACGTCGAGCCGACCCTTGTCGAAATCGAAGCCGACCGCACGCATCATCTCGAGGCCCAGCCGACGCTGCGCGTCGATGGCGAATGGAGCCGGTGGCTTCAGCGGCGCCGGCCGGCGCGCCTGCTGCGCCATCACACGTTGCAACAGGTCGGGCAGGAAGGCCTCGAGCTCGGCGAACAGCACGTCGATGCGTGCCGCCCGGCCGTCCGGCTCGAACTGGTCGAGTAGCGCGTCATAGGGCGCGACGTCGAGCTTTTCAGCCTTGGCCTGGGCGGTCTCGCGCACCAGGTCGAGCACGGCCTGGAGATGCGGCTTGAGCGCGGCGTAGTCGTCTTTGGCCCGTGCCTCGCGCCAGACCATCTCGCAGCGTGTGGTGGCGCGCACCATCGCCTCGACCAATCGCGGCGACAGGGCGGTGGCGTGCACCCAGGCGCGCCACATCTCGCGCAGGTTGGCCTGCTGCCAGGAATCGAGGCCGTCGGCCACCTTCGCCGCCGCCAGCAAGTCGCCGACCGGTGGCGCCGTCAGCAGTTCATGCGCCAGCACGCCCAAGGTCGCCAATTGCGCGCCGCGGTCCTCGGCGCTGCCCGACGGCATCATGGTTGAGCGATCCCAGTTGAGGATCGCCATCGCTCCTTCAACGCCACTCAAGCGTCGAAAGCGGGCCTCAAGGTCGAGATAGGCCTGGTTGGTGCTCATGGTGCGTAAACAGTTACCAGAAGACGGAAGACGGCACAGCGATGGTCATCGGTACATTGGATCACCCGTTCCCTCTTCGCCGTCCTCCGCAATCAGCCGCGTTCCGGTGGCGGTGGCGGCCCCTCGCGCCGCCAGTGATAGGCGACATAGACCGCGACCAGTGCCACGGCCAGCAGGAACCAGGTAATGGCGTATTGCAGATGGTCGTTGGGCAGGTTGACCCGCGTCTGGCCGCCGATCGGAAAGCCGCCGGGATTGGCGGTCGCGTCGGCCGCCACCCACCAGCGGTCCCCCCGCAGTGACGGCGCGGGCGGCAAACCCGCGGCGCGGCGCATTTCCGTGACGTCCATCGTCAACCAGATGTTACGGTCCGGCTGATTCTTGGGAACGAACCAACCGCCGATGTCGGCCTCGGTGAGGCGCACGACACCTTCCAGCGTCACCACGCCGGCGAGCTGGCCGTCGGCCCGGCGTACCGGATCTTTGCGCGTCTCTGGTATCCAACCGCGGTTGAACAGAACGACGTCGCCGCTCTCCAGCCGCAACGGCGTGACGACCTGCAGGCCGACGTTGCGGTTAAGACTACGCGCCAGCAGGTAGAATTCCTTGTCGTGCAGAAAGGTGCCGGAAAGGCGGATCTTGCGGTACTCGGCGGCGGCCGGATCGGCCGCTACCGTCGCCACGTCGGCGGCCGGCTGCGACAGCCGCGACCGCAGCCGGTCGATCAGCGCCTCCTTCCACGCCATGCGCTGCACTTGCCACAGGCAGAGGCCGAGCATCACCAGCACGGCCGGCACCGCGAACACGGTCGGCCAGAACGTCGGTTGGAAACGCCGCATGGCGATCAGGTGGTGCCGCCCTCGCCCGCCGTCGAGCGATGTTTGAACTGCTGCGCCACCAGCAGTCCCTTGATCAGGCGCAGCGGCAGCATGGTGGCCAGCACAATGACGGGAATCCAGATCAGCGCGTGCAGCCACATTGGCGGCTCGTAGGCGAATTCCAGCCAAAGCACCAGAGGCACGATCATCGCGCCGAGGCCGAGGATCACGAACACCGCCGGACCGTCGCCCGCGTCATGGCCTCGCAGGTCCAGTCCACAGACCGGACAGCAATCGCGCACTGTCAGGAAGGCGCGGAACAGTGCGCCCTGGCCACAGCGCGGGCACTTGCCGGCCAGTCCGGTGGCAAGTGGCGACTGTGGCGGATAGTGGGTCATGGGCCGCCTCCTCGGCTTTGCCGAGGAGGGTTTCAATCCCTCAGTGCGCCGCCGGCACGGCGTGTCCCAGGCCCCACCAGTAGATGGCGAAGAACAGGAACAGCCAGACGACGTCGACGAAATGCCAGTACCAGGCGGCCGCCTCGAAGCCGAAATGCTGTTCTGGCTTGAAGTGGCCCTTCATGGCGCGGAACAGGCAGACGATCAGGAAGATCGTGCCGACGATCACGTGGAAGCCGTGGAAGCCGGTGGCCATGAAAAAGGTCGAGGAGTAGATGCCCTCGCGGAACCCGAAGGCGGCGTGCGCATACTCGTAAGCCTGCACGGCGGTGAAGAAGATGCCCAGGATGACGGTCAGCAGCAGCCCGCGTACAGCGCTCTTCTGGTCGCCCTCGAGGATGGCGTGGTGCGCCCAGGTCACCGTGGTGCCCGAGGTCAGCAGGATCAGGGTGTTCATCAGCGGCAGGTCGAAGGGATCGAACGGCCGCACGCCCTTGGGCGGCCAAGTGCCGCCGGTCGCCTCGGTCCGCGCCGGCATGTTCTCGGCGCCGGGATAGAGCGAGGAGTCGAAGAAGGCCCAGAAAAAGGCCAGGAAGAAGAAAACCTCCGAGGTGATGAACAGGATCATGCCGTAGCGCAGGCCGAGCTGGACCACCGGCGTGTGGTAGATACGCGACTCACGGATCACATCCGCCCACCAGAACCACATGGTGACCAGCACGATCAGCAGGCCAGGCACGACTTTCCAGACGCCCATCGCCTCGATCGTCGCCTTGCTCGACTCGCCGAACATATTGGGGTGCATGAAGGTGGCGGCGCCGAAGGCCAGCAGGATGCCGCCGATCGAGCCGATCAGCGGCCAGATGCTGGGATCAACCAGGTGATACGGATGCTTCTGCGGCGCGTGTTCGGCGGTCGCCATGTCTATCCACCCTTCCTCTTGTCCCCCGGCGCGACATTCGACGAGGCCCGGGCCTTGTCGAGCAGCGCCCGGGCACGGTCTGTCGTCGCTTCGAAAAACGTATAGGACAAGGTGATCGTCACCACCTTGTCATACTTGCGGTCTTTGGCCATGTCCGGGTCGATGAAGAACGTCACCGGCATGTCGACGCTCTCGCCCGGCATCAGCAGCTGCTCGTTGAAGCAGAAGCACTGGATCTTGTTGAACCACGGACCGGCCAGGTCGGGTGTCACGTTGAAGGTGGCGGTGCCGACGATCGGCCGTTGCGACAGGTTGCTGGCGCGATAGTGGATCAGCGCCTCTTCGCCCAGCCGCACGGTCACCTGACGCTGCAGCGGCTCGAACTTCCACGGCAGGTTGCCGTCACGGCTGGCGTCAAAGCGCACCGTGACGGTCCGCTCCAGCACGCGGCCCGGCGCCGCGGCTGCCACCTGGGTGGTGCCGCCGAAACCGGTCACCCGGCAGAACAGTTCGTAGAGCGGCACCGAGGCATAAGCGAGGCCGACCATCGCCACAACGCCGGCGAACACGCCGGCCACGACCCGGTGGTTGCGGCGCGTCAGGTCGGCGCGATCGGCGACGTGCGGGCTCACTGCGGTGCTCCCGGCAGCACACCGGCGCCGCCGAAACGGATGATGGTGATGACGAAAAACAACACGCAGATGCCGATGATCGTGGCCAGCACGATCCAGTTCTTGGCGCGTTGGCGTACGTGCCGCTCGCTGAGGTGCGGCTTGCCAGGAGCGCGGTCGGCCATCGCCATCTCCGCCGCCCTCAGCCCAGCACCAGCCGGTCGGCGACCATGGCCGCGAACAGCAGGAACAGGTAGCCGAGCGAAAAGCGGAACATGGCACGAGCTTGCGCCACATCGTCGGCCGGGGCGCGCCAGACGCGCAGCGCGTGGCCCAAGAACGCGAGGCCGGCGAGCAAAGAGAAGGCGCCATAGCCCCAGCCAACCACGCCGGTGAAAGTCGGCAGCAGCCCAATCGGTAGCAACGCCGCGGTATATGCCAGCATCTGGCGCTTGGTGGCCTTCACGCCCGCCGTCACCGGCAGCATCGGCACGCCGGCCCGCCGGTAGTCGTCGTCGCAGAACAGCGACAGCGCCCAGAAGTGCGGCGGCGTCCACATGAAGATCAGCAGGAACAGCGACAGCGATCCCCACGACACGTCGCCGCCGACCGCCGCCCAGCCGATCATTGGCGGAAAGGCGCCGGCGGCACCGCCGATCACGATGTTCTGCGGCGTGCGCCGCTTAAGCCAGATCGTGTAGACGAAGACGTAGAAGGCGATGGTCAACGCCAGCAATCCGGCCGCCACGGCGTTGGTCGCGACCGCCATCAGCACGACGGAGAAGATCGCCAGCAGGATGCCGAATCCCAGCGCGTCATCGGGGTCGATGGCGCCGGCCGGGATCGGCCGGCCGCGGGTGCGACGCATGAGGGCGTCGATGTCGCGGTCGTACCACATGTTGATGGCGCCCGAGGCGCCGGCGCCGATCGCGATCGCCACCACCGCCACGGCGGCGAGGAACGGATGCATCTGGCCCGGCGCCAGCCACAGTCCGACCAGGCCGGTGAACACCACCAGTGACATCACCCGGGGCTTGAGCAGGGCGACGTAGTCGGAGACGCGCGAGACGCCCTGGCCGGCCAGGGCGTCGGCGGAGTCCAAAGTCGAAGCCGGCACGTCGCTCATCGTTTCGTGGCTGCCGTCGCTGGCCGAGCGTCCGCGAACGCGGGCGCCAGCCGTTCAGTGGTGCGCCGTCGCCGACACTTTCGGCAGTTCGTCGTAGGTGTGGAACGGCGGCGGCGATGACACCGTCCACTCCAGGGTGGTCGCGCCCTCGCCCCAGTAGTTGGCCCCGACCTTGCGGCCGGCCAGCATGGTGTGGAACACGATGAATACCCAGAACAGGGTCGAGGCGAAGGTGATCAGCGCGCCGATCGACGACATCTGGTTCCAGAAGTGGAACGCGTCGGGGTAGTCGATGTAGTGGCGCGGCATGCCTGCGAGGCCGGAGAAGTGCATCGGGAAGAAGGTGACGTTGACGCCGATGAACGTCGTCCAGAAATGGATTTGGCCAAGCGTCTCGTTGTACTGGCGGCCACACATCTTGCCGATCCAGTAGTAGAAGCCGGCGAAGATGCCGAACACGGCGCCCAGCGACAGCACGTAGTGGAAATGCGCCACCACGTAGTAGGTGTTGTGCAGCGCGATGTCGACGCCGGCGTTGGCCAGCACCACGCCGGTGACGCCGCCGACAGTGAACAGGAAGATCAGTCCCAGCGCCCACAACATCGGCGTCGGGAAACGGATCGAGCCACCCCACATGGTGGCGATCCAGCTGAAAATCTTCACGCCGGTCGGCACCGCGATCACCATGGTCGCGGCCATGAAGTAGGCGCGCGTGTCGACGTCCATGCCGACCGTGTACATGTGGTGCGCCCAGACCA
>DATFGV010000453.1:0-3715 GCA_035249115.1 Vineibacter sp. | reverse complement strand
CGTGTTCGCGCTCGCTTTGTGGTGGGTCGGGCGCCGGCAAGGCGTCGCGGCCGGCGCCTGGCTGCCGCTCGTTCCGGCGGCGGCGGCAGGACTGGCGGCCGTGCTGGTGATACCCTCGCTGGCGTCGCCGGCCGGCGCGCGCGGCGGCGAGCCGCTCGGCGCCAAGGCGTTCAGCGAGCAGACGCTGGCCGCGCTTCGGACCGAAGGCCGGCCGGTGTTCGTCTATTTCACCGCGGACTGGTGCCTTACCTGCAAGGTCAACGAGAAAGCGGTCCTCGAACGCGACGAGGTCGCCACCGCCTTTGCCGCGCACGACGTGACGGTTCTGGCCGGCGACTGGACCAACGGCGATCCGGCGCTGACCCGCTTCATCGAGAAGCAGGGCCGATCGGGCGTGCCATTGTATCTATATTATGCCCCCGGCCGGCCGCCGGTGGTCTTGCCCCAGCTGTTGACGGTGACGGAAGTGACCCGGCACTTGTGATCCTTCCTTATGGAGGGACTATCGATGCTCTTGGTTGGTCGTGGGCTTCGGCGGGACCGCCGTTGCGGCGGCGCCGCCTTTGGCCCATTCCTTGCGGCCGCCGACCCAGGTCTCGAGGACGTTCGTTCCGCTGATCGCCTGCGGCGTCATCCCGTCCGCGAAGATGTCGCGGTCGATGAACAGGAAGTCGGCCAAATGCCCCCGTTCGAGCGTGCCGAGCCGATTCTCCTCGAAGGCGGCATAGGCGCCGCCGCGCGTGAAGGCGGCGAAGGCCTGGGCGAGGGTGAGCTTCTGCTGCGGCATCCAGCCGCCGGCCGGACGGCCCTGTGCGTCCTCGCGGCTGACCGCCGCGGCGAGGCCGGCAAAGGGATTGGGCAAATCGACCGGGAAATTCGAGCCGAAGGCGAGCGGCACGCGATTCTGGAGCATGCTTGCCCAGGCATAGGCGCCGGTCAGCCGGACGGGGTCGACGCGTGCTTCCGCCATTGGCCGGCTGGACGCGGCAAGCACGGGCTGCATCGAAGCGACGATGCCGTGGCGGCCGAAGCGCGGCAGATCGGCTGGATCGACCAGTTCGGCATGTTCGATGCGCCAGCGCCGGTCGCCGTCATAGGTGCCCGACAATTCGTCGATCGCGTCGAGCAGCTGGGCGTTGGCGGCATCGCCGACCGCATCCACGGCGAGTTGGAAGCGGTCCATCGCCGCGCGGCTCATCAGGTTCTTGAGCTCGGCGTCGTTGTGGAACGGCGTGCCGCGCTGGCCGGGCGCGTCGCGATAATCGCTCTTGAGCCAGGCGCCGCGGGAGCCCAGCGCGCCGTCGGCGGAGAGCTTTACCCCGATCATCCGGAGGCGGCCGCCGTAAAGCCAAGGGGTCGGCCCGGTGCCCGCGACGGCCAGCGCGGTATCGACGCCGAGGCCGTAGGAAATGATCCGCAGGTCGAGCGCGCCGCGGTCGCCGGCGCGCCGCATGACCATCCAGCCGTCGGTATCGGTGCCCATATCGGCGACGCTGGTGATGCCGGCGCCGAGCAGCAGCGCCTGGGCGTTGGCGAGCGCCTGGTCGCGCACGCGCGGCAGCGGCGGCGGGACGGCCTTGTGAACCAGCTCCATCGCCGCATCGACGAACACGCCCGACGGCTGCTTGCCCGTTCTTTCGATGCGGCCGCCGGGCGGCGATTGCGAGGCCGGGCCGACGCCGGCCTCCTTGAGCGCGGCGCTGTTCGCCCAGCCGGCGTGGCCGTCGACCCGCTGCAGCCAGACCGGGCGGTCCGCCACGGCCGCATCGAGCTCGGCGGCGGTCGGAAAGCGCCCCAGGCCCCATTTCTCCTGGTCCCAGCCGAAGCCGACGATCCAGCGCGGCGAGGGATTGGCCGCGGCATAAGCGGCGATCTTCGCCTGCGCTTCGGCAAGGCTGGCGGTGCCGCGCAGATCGAGCTGCAGCGTCAGGAAGCCCAATTCCATCACATGGCCGTGGGCGTCGATCATTCCGGGGATGAGCGTGCGGCCCCTGCCGTCGAGCCTGTAGGAGGGTCGTTCCGGCCTTTTGTCCTTGCGCGCGAGCAATTGCTTCACCGTGCCGTCGCCGTCGTCGATCACCAGGCCGGTGAAGCGGACCAGCGCGCCCTGGCGGTCGAGCGTATAGCCGTTGACGTTGTCGACCAGCGTGTCGGCGAAGGCCGCCGGCGCCAGCAGCAAGGCCGCCGCCATGGCGGCCGCTCGCTTCTTCATCGCACCAGCCTGCGGATCAGCGACGACGTGTCGTTGCGATTGCCGCCCATTGCCTGCACATCGGCGTAGAATTGGTCGACCAGCGCGGTGAGCGGAAGCGGCGTGCGGTTGCGGCGCGCTTCGTCGATGGCGAGGCCGAGGTCCTTGCGCATCCAGTCGACCGCGAAACCGAAATCGAACGCGCCATCGTGCATGGTCTGCCAGCGGTTGACCATCTGCCAGCTCTGCGCGGCGCCGCCGGAAACCGCTTCGAAGACCTTCGCGCCGTCGAGCCCGGACGCCTTGGTGAAGGCGATCGCCTCGGCCAGGCCTTGCAGCACGCCCGCGACGGCGATCTGGTTGACCATCTTGGCAAGCTGGCCGCTGCCTGCCTCGCCGATATGGATGATGCGCGCTGCATAATGGTCCATCAGCGGCCGCGCCGCGGCGAAGGCCTCGCTGCCGCCGCCGCACATGATCGCCAGCCGGCCCTCCTCGGCGCCGGCCTGGCCCCCGGAAACCGGCGCATCGACGCACTGCACCTCCTGGCGGGTGCCGGCCTCGGCAAGCCGCCGGGCGATTTGAGCGGAGACCGTGGTGTGATCGACGAACAAGGCGCCCTTGCGCATGGTGCGGAAGGCGCCGTCGGGGCCGATGCTGATCGTCTCGAGATCCTCGTCGGTGCCGACGCAGGAAATGACGGCATCGGCATCGCGCGCTGCCTCGGCCGGCGTCGCGGCCCAGCTCCCGCCGTTGCGTTCCACCCACGCGCGCGACTTGGCGGCGCTGCGATTGTGCACCACGAGGCTGTGGCCGGCCTGCGCGAGGTGGCGAGCGATCGGCGCGCCCATCACGCCCAGCCCGATGAAAGCAATCCGTGCCATCGGCGGGCGCATAAGCTTAACTTGCCTCCAGCGCCAGATGAGTTAAGCGACTCGGCGATGGCCAGCGCCGCACCCTTATCCGACCTCCCGGTCTCGATTGCCGACATACGTGCGGCGGCGCGGCGCATTGCCGGCGCCGTGGTGCGCACGCCCACCATGCGCAGCGGCACTTTGTCCCAGCTGACCGGCGCCGAAGTCTATCTCAAGTTCGAGAATCTGCAGTTCACCGCCGCCTTCAAGGAGCGCGGCGCGCTCAACAAGCTGCTGCTGATGGACCAGGCGACACGCGAACGGGGCGTGATCGCGGCCTCCGCCGGCAACCATTCGCAGGGCCTCGCCTATCATGCGGCGCGATTGAACATTCCGGTCACCATCGTGATGCCGGTGCCGACGCCGATCATCAAGGTGATGCAGACCGAAGGCCATGGCGCGACCGTCGTGCTCCACGGCGAGACCTTCGACGAGGCCAATGCCCATGCGCTCGGACTTGCCAAGGCGCGCAAGCTGACCTTCGTCCATCCGTTCGACGACCTCGAGATCATCGCCGGCCAGGGCACGCTCGCGCTGGAGATGCTCGAGGATGCGCCCGCTATCGATACGCTGATCGTTCCGGTCGGCGGAGGGGGCCTGATGTCGGGTG
>DATFGV010000452.1:0-2550 GCA_035249115.1 Vineibacter sp. | reverse complement strand
GGCGAAGGCCTTCTCCTGGTAGTTCACGGTGAGCGGGAAGAAGTCGATCCCCGGCCGCGGCTGTTTCTGCGCGACGACGGCGGCCAGCACCGAGGTGCCGCCCAGATGCGCCATGACCGCGCCGTCGGCCTGACGGGCGATCTTGCCTGTTTCGAGAACCAGCTTGCGGCCGGCCCAATCGAGTTCCTTTCTGTACACGTCAAACATCTTCTCTTCCTTTCCCTACCGGTCGGTCGCCCCCGCGACGCCGACCGCCCGGCACCGCCCGATGCGGGGCCGGGACCGACAGGACGATTCGCTCTCGCCCGCGTCCCATCGGTTCTTCTGACAATGCCGGCGACGCCGGCCGTTTCCTCGGGGATCCGGCCTCGCCGACGCGAAAAGGCCCCGCCATACCGACGGGGCCCTGGTGCTAGCGGCGCAAGCCGAGGCGATCGATCAGACCCTCGTACCGCTTGGCGTCCCTGGACTTCAGATAGTCCAGGAGTCGACGGCGCTGGCTGACCATTTTCAGCAAGCCGCGCCGCGAATGATGGTCCTTCACGTGGCTCTTGAAGTGCTCCGTGAGGCTGTTGATCCGCTCGCTCAGCAGGGCGACCTGCACTTCCGGCGAGCCGGTGTCGCCGTCCTTGACGGCGTATTGCTTGACCAGTTCGGTCTTGCGTTCGGCGGTGAGCGACATCGGGAACTCCCGGGATCAAAGGTTGAGGACGCGCACCGGCCGCACCAGTCCCGCGTCGATCCGGGCAATCGCCACCAGCCTGTCACCAGCCATGGCCCGCACCACGCCTGTCCTGGCGTTGTTGGCAGGGCCGGCCGGATCCCCGGCGGGCGACATCGTCCCGATCGCCGCCGCCGCGCGGCCGGCATCCCGAGCCGACTCAAGTCCGGCGCGGGCCTCCTCGGACAAGGCGACGGCCATCCCGCTGGACAGCCGCTCCGCCTCGCGATCCGTCAGGGCCAGCGCCGGGATGTCGTCCAGCGCGGTCGCGACGGGTCGCAGGTACCCGAAGAGCGCGGATGTATGCCCCAATTCGGGAGGTGGGGAAAGCGGATTTGCCTGCGGCAGGACGCCCTTTGCCGACACCTGGCCGCGGCCGGCGACCGCCTCCAAGGCCTCGAAGGTCACGGCATCGCCGTCGTGGAACGGCCCGCAAGCGGTCCGGCGCAGGGCCGCGACATGGCCGACGCTCCCGACGGCAATGGCGAGATCCCGCGCCAGCGACCGGATGTAGGTTCCCTTGCCGCACCTGACGTGCAAGATGGCGCGATCCACGTCGGTTCTTTCAAGCAACTCGAGACTCTTTACGTCGACCTGCCGCGTCGCCAGCTCAACCTCGTTGCCCGCCCGGGCCAGGGCATAGGCCCGCTGGCCGGCCACCTTTACGGCCGAGAACGCCGGCGGGCGTTGCAGGATGGTGCCCTTGAACTGGGCCAAGGCAGCGATCAATGCGGCGGTGTCCGGCCGCGCGTCGGATCGGTCAACGACCTCGCCTTCGGCATCGTCGGTGGCGGTGGCGATGCCGAACTTCAGGGTGAAGCGGTATTCCTTGGGCCCCTCCATGACCCAGGCCACCGTCTTGGTCGCCTCGCCGAAGGCGATGGGCAACACGCCGCTGGCCAGCGGGTCGAGGGTGCCGCCGTGGCCAACCTTGGCGGCATCGAACAGCCTGCGCACGCGCGCCACCGCCTGGGCCGAGCTGAGGCCCAGGGGCTTGTCGAAATTGAGCCAGCCATCGACCTTGCGGCCGCGTCGCGTCGCCATCGGCGGCTTCTAGCGGAATGCCCGCGGCTGCGACAGCGGCGGCTCTGACCGGCTTTCCGCCGACCCGGCGGCCGCCCTATTGTCGCGCCAACAGCAAAGGCGTCGGCGATCGCCGCGCCGGCAAGACGGGGGTGACGTGGTGGCGGACGACGGCGCCGACGCACGCGGCGGCCTGGCCTGGGCTTTCCTGCTGGTCCTCTTCTTCCTCAGCGGCTTTAGCGCGCTGGTCTACCAGACCGCATGGCACCGCATGCTCGGCCTGTTCGGCGGCGCCGACAGCGTGTCGGCGGCGATCGTGGTTGGCGCCTTCCTGCTCGGCCTGGGCATCGGCAGCCTCGCAGCCGGCCTCTACGCCGATCGCCTGTCGCGCCGCCGGGCGCTGCTGCTGTTCGCGGTGTGCGAGCTGGGCATCGCCGCTTTCGCCGCGCTCAGTCCCTGGCTGTTCCACGACGTGGTCTATGGCGGCCTCGCCGCCATGGCCGTGTCGCGGCTCAGCGTCTTCCTCGTGGTGTTCGCCGCCCTGCTGTGGCCGACCTTCCTGATGGGCTGCTCGCTGCCGCTGCTCGGCAAGGCGATCGTCCAGGACATCGCGGGCTCGGCGCGGCAGATCGGCTGGCTGTACGGCATCAACACCTTTGGCGCCGGAATCGGCGCGCTGGCCGCCGGCTGGCTGATCATCGGCCATCTCGGCTACGCCGGCGCCGTCTATGTGGCGGCGGTGCTGAACGTCATCGTCGCCGCCGGCGGTGCGCTGCTGGCGTTCGGACGCGGCGCGCCTGGGAGCG
>DATFGV010000451.1:0-9548 GCA_035249115.1 Vineibacter sp. | reverse complement strand
CGACAGACTGCCGGCGAGCTTCACGTCGGCGCCGAACAACAGGATCAAGGTCGGTATCAGCAACTCGCCGCCGGCAACCCCCATGAGGGACGCCACAACGCCGATGGCAAAGCCGGCCATGACACCCGTGACGATTTGCACCGGCCCCGTCAGCGTCGGGCCGCCGCGACCTTCAACGCCGTGGCCGACAAGCAGGACCACGGCAATGGCGACGAGAAGCACGGCGAGGACACGATAGAGCGTTTCCGACTTCAGTCGCGTTGCCCACGACGCACCCACCCAGGCGCCCAGCAGACTGCCGGCCAGCAGGTTTGCGATGATGGCCCCGTGATCGGCGATGGTGCTGAACGAGATGGTTCCCGAACGCAGCGGCAGTGCCGACGCCACGACGATCAGACTCATGGCCTTGTTGACGATGACGGCTTCCAGCGGCCCGAAGCGGAACATCCCGATGAGAAGCGGCAAACGGAACTCGGCGCCGCCGAGACCGATGAGACCACCCAGCGTGCCGATACCCAAACCGCCGAAGAAGGCACCTGCGCCGGCAGTGCGGCTGGGTGTTTCAATGACTGCGCGTTCATCCGCCATCCAGCATCCCCGCCATTCAGCCAGGGATCGACGCGGGTGACCGGTTTGTCGAGACCGGGCGCTCGGCGGCAGCGTCGTAGCGCGCGATCTCGACCAGGTTGCCGTCAGGGTCGCGGCAGTAGATCGACGTCATTGCGCTCAACGCGCCGGTGCGCGGCACCGGCCCGAGGGTGATCTCGACGCCGCAGCCGCGCAAACGTTCGGCGGCGCGCTCCAGTCCTTCTTCTGTGATGAAGCAGAAATCCAGCGAGCCCGGCGCGTCGGCGGCGCCGGTCTGCCAGTTCGCCGCGCCGGTCGGGCGCAGATTGATCTTCTGCCGCCCGAACTTGAGCGCGAGGCGACGGTCCGGGCCGAACGTCTCGCGCCGAAAGCCCAGGACACGCTCGTACCACGACGCCATCGCCTCGACGTCCCGGCAGTTCATCACCACGTGGTCGATGCGGTCGATCATCGGCAGCCTCCCGAATCACAAGTAGATGGCAGGCGGGCCGCGAGACCGCGCCGTTTGGGACAGTCTAGCCCAACGACGCAAGGTTTCCCTTATCGACTCCATAAAGAGACGCAATGAGGCGATACCGCCACTCCATGAGATTATTGGAACGCTCATCTACCCATTCGAATGACCGCGCCGCGACGGGAGAGCCCGATGGTCCAACTCGCCTACTCCGACTACTACGAGCAGCCGTTTTTCTTCAACCTGAGCGGCCCCGTCGGCAAAGGGTACCCCAACGCGCGCACTGACGACGTGCTGCTGGTCCAGTACGCGATCGGCCTCATGGGCACGGGAAAGAGGTCCGACGACCCGCTCGGACCGTCGTTCGCCAAGGTCAAGGCCACCGGCACCACCGACGACGCGCTGCTGGCTGCGATCATGGAATTGCAGAGCTACCGGCGCCGGAAGTTCGGCCCGCCGCACGAGGTCGACGGCATCGTCAGCGTCGCGCGGACACGATCCGGGGCCTATGTCAAAGACGCCGCCTACAACATCTATACGTTGAACCTGGCGGTGAAGTACGCGAACCCGACCCTCTGGCCGCGGTTCGACAAGGATCCGCGCTGCCCCGCGGTGCTCGGCCAGGCCATCCGAGACCTCCTCGCGCGCGGGCTGGCGCCCTGACGCACGGGCTCCTGCGTTGAGCCGGCGACTCGTACCTTCCGATTGAGTGCATGGCTATCGCATATGACACAGGCCTCACCCTGAGGAGGCCGCGTAGCGGCCGTCTCGAAGGGTGGCCAACCTCACGATCGTTGCAACAATCGCTGGAACGATCGAACGAGACTGTAGCCCATCCTTCGAGACGCCGGCTGCGCCGGCTCCTCAGGATGAGGTTGTGCATGAACATAGGCGATAGCTCTGCGCCGAATCGAAGCTGAAGGATTCGCTTATCGCGCCGATAAGAAGAGCCAATACGATTTGGCGCGGCTGACATGCGATGATGCGCACGTCTCAAAGAACGTTTGCGCCGCGCACGACCGGCCTCGCCGGTTTCGGGCGCGCATAGGGAGAGTCACATGGGCACGCCGTCCGTCCAGCTCACGCTGAAGGAGATGGAGCAGCACAACAAGCTGATCCTGCGGCTGCGCGCCGCCGGCGTCGTGCTGCAGGGTCTCAACTGGCGCATCGTCAACATCGACTGGCGGCCGATCGGCTTCGATTTCACCAGCCCGGACTACGCCAAGATCCAGCGCATGGCCGACGTCAGCCCGCGCATGGCGCACGACTTCGTCGACCTGCCCGGCTACGACCCCTGGAAGGCCGCCAACATCAAGGCCGCGGGCTACAGCGAGCTCGGCGTGCCCTACCCCGTGCATCTCGATATCGCCGTCAACAGCCCCGGCCTGTGCCGCGTCTATTTTTCGCCGCGCTCTGCCAAGCTCGAGCGCAAGGTCAGGGGCGCCGTGGCGCAGAACTACAAATCGACCGACGCCTACAAGGAGGTCGCCAAGCGGCTCAAGGGCCTCGATCCGTCGATCGACTTCGAGGATCACATCGGCACCGTGCTCGATGTCGGGCCCAGTCCGCTGGAGGGCATCAACTTCCAGGCGCGCGACTACGACCGCCTGCTGAACTGCCTGCGCAACGCCAAGGACCACACCGGCCAGCCCGCCTTCGCCGAAGGCTCCAAGCTCGATCACAAGCACCTGCCGCTGGCGTTCTCCTTCCTGGCGACCGACGGCCTGGGATTCCGCCAGATCTGGCGGCCCAAGCCGCCGCTGCCGGCAGGACCCGGCCCACTGGAGTCGCGCGAAGACTGGCAGCGCCGCCAGTTCGGCGCCCATTTCGGCGATTCGATCACGGTGCAGGATCTCTCGTCGCTGCACTGCGCAGTTTCCAAAACCGGCTGCAACATCCACGTCGACAACCAGGGCTTCGTGATGGTCGACGCCAACGGCAAGCCGATTCTCGATCTGAACATGGTGCGCCACACCCTGGTCGAGCTGTTCTGGAAGACCATGCTGCAGGGCAAGCTGCCGCTCTGGGCGCTGAACCGCATCTCGTTCGACATTCCCAGCACGCCGACCGAGTTCTCGCGCGCCGGCGTCAGCGTCGATCTCATCCAGGGCAAGAAATACAAGCTGACCCTGCGCGGCACCTGCGCCATGGGCGGCGACTTCGCGGCCTCGGGCACGCTCACCTTCAGCGGACAGTTCTAGTCCGCATTTTTCAAACGCCCCGCGTAAAGCCGGTGAACGCGAATGATCGAGATCGGCAACTCTGTCGTCCTGAGCGAAGCGAAGGACCTTTTGATCCTTGGAATCGCACGGGCCGACGCACGACGCACGGTGTGTCAACCCACGTCTCGTGCCAATCGACGGTTCAAAAGGTCCTTCGCTTCGCTCAGGACGACGGGAATGACAGCGTTCGATGGCTCATCTTTCCAGTGATTGTCGGCACGCGCCGACCCGGAGAACCATATGTCGCGATCCTATCTCAAGGTTGACGGCGTCCCCGGCGACGTCCGCGACCCCAACCTGTTCGGCTTCATCACGGTAACGTCGCTGTCCTGGCCGGAACCGAGAAACGGCAGCGGCGGTGGCGGTGGCGCCGGGCGCTTCACCACCGACCGGCTGAGCACCACCGTACCGGCCGGGCCGCACGCCCACGTGCTGTACGTCAAATGCGCCGCTGGCGAGCACATCCGGCAAGCCGAGTTGCGCATGTTCAAGGAGCGCGGCCAGTTCGTGGCCGCGCGGATGAGCGACATCCTGGTCGACTCCTGCACGTCGCTGGCGGACGGCCAGGCCAATGTCGTCTTCACCTTCGCCAACGTGACGTTCAGCCAGGGCACCATGGCCCGCTGAGGTCACACCGGCGGCCTTGCCCTCGCCCCAGGCGGGCGCACAGGTATCGCGTCGCATCGCTCTTGCTTCATATGCTCACCCAGAAGGGAACGGCGCTCGCAAAAGAACCTCTCCCCAACGGGGAGAGGTCGGCACGCGGCAGCGTGCCGGGTGAGGGGGTCGTGCGGCGAGCGCGGCGTTTGCCAGTCAGCATCGTCACTGGGGCAACGCCCCCTCACCCGCCGCGCGCTTCGCGCGTCGACCTCTCCCCGTTGGGGAGAGGTCATGAACCCCCGCCACCCACCCGGCCAGCCCTATCGACGAAGCGACCCGTGACGGCATAAAGTTTGCCCGCCCATATCCGCCGGGACATGGGCCGAAAGCCGTTCGAGGAAGTCGCATGCCGTCCAACAGCCTGTCGCAGATCGACCTGCAGATCATGTGGAACCGCCTGATCGCGGTGGTCGAGGAACAGGCGCAGACGCTGATGCGTACCGCCTTCAGCCCGATCGTGCGCGAGGCGGGCGATCTGTCGGCCGGTGTCTTCGACCTGCACGGCCGCATGCTGGCGCAGGCGGTCACCGGCACGCCGGGCCACGTCAACTCGATGGCCGAGTCGGTGAAGCACTTCATCCGCCACTTCCCGATCGCCACCATGAAGCCGGGCGACATCTACATCACCAACGACCCGTGGATGGGCACCGGCCACACCAACGACTTCGTGCTGACCACGCCCTGCTTCAAGGACGGAAGGCTGGTGGCGCTGTTCTCCTGCACCAGCCACCTGACCGACATCGGCGGCATCGGCTTCGGTCCGGACGCCACCGACGTCTTCATGGAAGGCCTCTACATCCCGATGCTGAAGCTCGCCGACCAGGGCCGCATGAACGAGACCCTGCTGGCGATGATCCGCGCCAACACCCGCCTGCCGGTCGACACCGAGGGCGACGTCTACTCGCTGGCCGGCTGCAACGACATCGGCTGCCGCCGCCTGGTCGAGATGATGAGCGAGTTCGAGCTGGCCGATCTCGAGACCCTGTCGGCCTTCATCCTTGAGCGCAGCCGCGAGGCGGTGCTGGGCGAGATCGCCCGGCTGCCCAAGGGCTCGTGGCGCAACGAAATGATGATCGACGGCTACGATCAGCCGATCAAGCTGGTGGCGACCACGACGGTCAGCGACGGCGGCATCCATGTCGACTACACCGGCACCGACCCACAGGTAAAGCGCGGCATCAACGTGCCGGTCGCCTACACCACCGCCTACACTGTGTTCGGCCTGGGCTGCGTGGTGTCGGCGCGGATTCCCAACAACGCCGGCTCGCTCGGGCCGCTCACCGTCTCGGCGCCGCCAGGCTCGATCCTCAACGCGCTCAAGCCGGCGCCGGTGCTGTCGCGCCATATCATCGGCCAGATGCTGCCCGACATGGCGTTCGGCTGCCTGCGCCAGGCGATCCCCGACAGGGTGCCGGCGGAAGGAACGTCGTGCCTGTGGAACCTCAATGTGCGCGGCATGGTCAAGGGCGGCGAAGGCGGCAACTACGGCTTCACCATGGCCGTCACGAGCAACGGCGGCACCGGCGCGCGGCCGGAGTCCGACGGGCTGTCGGCCACCGCCTATCCTTCGGGGGTGCGCGGTACGCCGGTCGAGATCGCCGAGTCGATCACGCCGCTGATCTTCTGGAAAAAGGAACTGCGGCCCGACAGCGGTGGCGCCGGCACGCGCCGCGGCGGGTTGGGCCAGATCATCGAGGTCGGCTCGGGCATCGACCTGCCGTTCGACCTGCTGGCGGCCTACGACCGCATCGACTTCCCGCCGCGCGGCCGCGACGGCGGCAAGAACGGCGCACCGGGCTATGTCGGCCTGAAGTCCGGCACGGTGCTCAAGGGCAAGGGCTTCCAGACCATCCCGCCGGGCGACCGGCTGGTGGTGATGACGCCGGGCGGTGGCGGCCTGGGCGACCCGCACGCCCGCGATCCGCAACAGGTAGCGCACGACGTCAAGGAAGGCCTGGTGTCGGCGGAGACGGCCAAGGATGTCTATGGTCCGCCGATGAAGGCGGCGGAGTGATACGAAGTCGGCCGGGGGCGCGCCACTCCAGTGGCGCGTCTTCGGGTGACGCAACACATGACGCGCCACTGGAGTGGCGCGCCCCCAGCAAGCAACAACAGGGGAAGGCGATGACGATTTCACGCAGGCAGACGTTCAGGATCGGGGCCGGCGCCGCACTGGCGGGCGTGGCGATGCCGCATGTGGTGCGGGCCCAGGGCAAGATGAAGCTCGACCTCTCGACCGTCTGGCCCGACGGCAACTTCCACACCAAGAACTGCCGGCTGTTCGCCGAGCAGGTCGGCAAGGTGACCGGCGGCGCGGTCGAGATCGTCGTCCATTCCGGCGGCTCGCTGGGCTACAAGGGACCGGAGCACCTCAACGCCGTGCGCGACGGGCTGGTGCCGATGGCCGACGTGCTGAACATCCAGCAGGTCGGCGAGGCGCCGCTGCTGGGCATCGAGGGCGTGCCGTTCCTGGTGGGCTCGCCGGCCGAGCTGAAGGTGCTGCAGAAATTCGCCCGGCCGGAATTCGACAAGATCGCCACCAAGTACAATCAGACCATCCTCTACACGGTGCCGTGGCCAACGCAGTACCTGCACTGCAAGGTCAAGGCCGACAAGCTCGACGGGCTGAAGGGCCTGAAGATCCGCGTTCCCGACCGGCAGGCCGGCGACATGGTGAACGCGCTGGGCATGGTCGGCGTGCAGATCCCCTGGGGCGAGACCGTGCCGGCGCTGGCCTCAGGCGCCGTGGTCGGCGTCACGACCTCGTCGGTGTCCGGCGTCGACGGCAAGTTCTGGGAGTTCCTGAAATACTTCTACCGCACCAACCACGTCTGGAGCTCGCAGATCGTCACCATCAACAACGACAACTGGAAGAAGATCTCGGCCGACCACCAGAAGGCGATCCGCGATCTGGCGGCCAAGCTGGAGCCCGAATTCTGGAACGTGTCGGTCGAAGCCGACGCCAGCAGCAGCAAGCGGCTGATCGAGGGCGGCATGGAGCTGATCGAGGTGCCGCCGGCGATGTTCAAGGAGATGCGCGAAAAGACCATCGGCCTCGAGCAGGCCTTCGTCGGCCGCGCCGGAGCGGTCGCCGCCGACATCATCGCCCAATACAAGAAGGAACTGGGTCGCGCCTAAACCGGCAGGCGCGGATGACTAGCAAATCCCTCCCCACGCTTCAGCGTGGGGAGGTGCCCCGACGGGGCGGAGGGGAGACATCGTGGTCTTGGCAATTGACACCGTGTCGGCTCCCCATCCGGCCTTCGGCCACCTTCGCCACTTCGTGGGGAAGGGAACATGACGGGAGCGCCGCCCGCGACCGACCCGTTCGGGCGCCTGCTTGACCGGATCGACGCCTTGTCGCTGGCCGGCGCCTGGGCGTCGGCCGCCTGCGTTTGCTCCATCCTCGTGCTGATCGTGGCCGAGGTCGCAGCCCGTAACCTGCTCAACCTCAGCCTCGATTTCGCCTGGGAGTTCAGCGCCTTCTTCATGGGCGCCGCGTTCCTGCTGGGCGCCGGCTATACCCTGCGCGCCGGGGCGCAGATCCGGGTCAACGTGCTCCTGGAGAACGTGCCGCGGCCGCTGGCGCGCGCACTCGACATCGTGGCCACGATCTGCGGCATCGCCATCTGTGCCTATCTGGCTTTCGGACTGTCGCAGATGGCCTGGCTGTCGTGGGAACGCAACTCGCGCACCGACAAGGCGAGTGAATTGCCGCTGTGGATTCCCCAGGCGGCGATGGCGCTGGGCGCGTTGCTGCTGACCCTGCAGATCCTGGCGCGGCTGGGACGGCTGGCGCGCCGCGAACCGGCCGAAGACTCGCGGCTGCGCCAGGGCCAGGACATCGAGTGAGGCCATGGCGGCGATCCTGACCTGGCTGCTGGTGCTGATGACGGTGACCTTGTGCGCCGGCATCTGGATCGGCCCGGCGCTGATCGGCACCGGCGTGGCGCTGATGGAGATGTTCACCAACCGCCCGACCGTGCGCCTGGTCGCCAACTGGGCGTTCAACGTGCTCACCTCTTCCGACATCGTGTCGCTGCCGCTGTTCATCCTGATGGGCGAGCTGCTGTTCCGCACCAAATTGTCGCAGTCGCTGTTCTCGGGCATCGCGCCGTGGATGAGCTTCCTGCCCGGCCGCCTGCTGCACACCACCGTGCTGGGCTGCTCGATGTTCGCCGCCATCTCCGGCTCGTCGGCGGCGACGACGCAGGTGGTCGGCCGTATCACGCTCACCGAGCTGCTGCGCCGCGGCTACGACCGCGGCCTCGCCGTCGGCAGTCTGGCCGGCGCCGGCACCTTGGGCTTCCTGATCCCGCCGTCGATTCCCATGATCATCTACGCCGTGCTGGCCGAGGAGTCGCTGCTGCGACTGTTCACCGCCGGGTTCATTCCGGGCTTCGCGCTGGCCTTCTGTTTCATGTTCTACATGGCGGTGCGCGCCATCCTCAATCCGGCGTTGGTGCCCGAGCACGACCGGCGCATGTCTGACTGGAGCTGGGCCGACCGGTTCCGCAGCCTGATCGACCTCGGCCCCGTCGCCTTCCTGATCTTCATGGTGCTGGGCACGATGTATGCCGGCATCGCCAGCCCGTCCGAGGCGGCGGCGATCGGCGTCATCGGCGCCATAGCCGTCGCTGTCTGGCAGCGCACCCTGACCTGGCGCGCCGCGAAAGAGGTCCTGCTGGGCTCGGTGCAGACGACCTGCATGATCGGCATGATTGTCCTGGGCGCCTACGTCGTCGGCACGGTGCTGGCCAATCTGCGGGTGCCGCAGTTCGTGTCGGCCGAGATCACGGCGTGGAACCTCTCGCCCTTCGTGCTGATCGCCATGCTGATGTTGTTCTACATCCTGCTCGGCACCGTGCTGGAAGGCTTTTCCATGATCGTGCTGACCCTGCCGATCGTGCTGCCGATCGTGCTGGCCGCCGGCTTCGACAAGGTGTGGTTCGGCATTTTCCTGATCCTGACCATCGAGATGGCGCAGATCAGCCCGCCGGTCGCGTTCAACCTGTTCGTCATCCAGGGCATCACCGGCGATTCGCAGACCTACGTCGCCTGGAAAGTGATTCCGTTCTTCATCATCATGATCCTGTTCACGGCCTTCATCACCGTGTTCCCGGCCTTCGTAACTTTCCTGCCCGACATCCTGCCCAAGCTGCTGGGCACGTGAGCGGCGGCAGGAGACGGACGCCATGGCCTCGTTCGATGTCGTGATCGTTGGCGGCGGCGCCGTCGGCAGCTCGATCGCCTACTGGCTGACCTGCGATCCGGGCTGGCGCGGCCGCGTTGCCGTGGTCGAGCGCGACCCGACCTACGCCCGCGCCTCCTCCGCGCTCAGCGCCTCCTCGATCCGCCAGCAATTCTCGACGCCGCTCAACATCCACTTGTCGCGCTTCGGCATCGGCTTCCTGCGCCGCGCCCACGAGTTGCTGTCGCTGGACGGTGAGCCGCCGGTCGAGCTCGGCCTGCGCGAGCCCGGCTATCTGTTTCTCGCCTCGCGCGAGGGCGAGGCGATCCTGCGCGACAACCACGCCATCCAGCGCCGCGAGGACTGCGCCGTTGAACTGCTCGATCCGGCGGCGCTGCAGGCGCGGTTCGCCTGGCTCGACACCGCGGGCGTG
>DATFGV010000450.1:0-5343 GCA_035249115.1 Vineibacter sp. | reverse complement strand
ATTTGGCGGCGACGCCGCCGAACAGGCGCTGGTGCGTCACCTCCAGGATGTTGGCGCCGACATCGCCGACGACGCCGGCGACCCTCGCCAGCTGGCCCGGCCGATCGTTGATCTTGATGCGCAGGCGCGCGACACGGCCGTCGCGCACCAGGCCGCGCATCAGGATCGATGCCAGCAGCCGCGTGTCGATGTTGCCGCCGCACAGCACCAGTCCGACCTTGCGGCCGGCGAAGCTGGCGCGATGCGCCAGGATGGCGGCCAGCCCGGCGGCGCCGGCGCCCTCGGCCACCGTCTTTTCGATCTCCAGGAACAGGACAATGGCGCGCTCGATCTGCTCCTCGTCGACCAGCAGCACCTCGTCGACCAGCCGCCGGCAGAGCCCCAGCGGCAGCGCGCCGGTGTCGCGCACGGCGATGCCCTCGGCGATGGTCTCGCCGCCGACCACCACCGGCTCGCCGTGCAGGTGCTGGTACAGCGCCGGATAGCCGGCGGTCTCGACACCCACGACGCGGATGCCGGGCTTCATCGCCTTGGCGGCCACGGCGCAGCCGGCGATCAGCCCGGCACCGCCGACCGGCACGACGAGGGTGTCGAGGTCGGGCGCGTCCTGGAGCATCTCCAGCGCCACCGTGCCCTGGCCGGCGACGATCGCGGGATCGTCGTAGGGGTGCACGAAGGTCAGGCCCTCGTCGCGCGCCAGGCGGCGCGCCTCCTCGGCCGCCTCCGACAAGGTATCGCCGTGCAGCACCACGCGCGCGCCGTGGCCTTGCGTGTGCTTGACCTTGGTGTAGGGCGTGAACGACGGCATCACGATGGTGGCCGGGATGCCGAGATTGGCGGCGTGATAGGCCACCGCCTGGGCGTGGTTGCCGGCCGACATGGCGATGACGCCGCGCTGCCGTTCCGCCGGCGACAGGTGCGAGAGCTTGACCAGCGCGCCGCGCTCCTTGAACGCGCCGGTGAATTGCAGGTTCTCGAACTTCACCCAGATGTCGCAGCCCAGCTCGGCCGACAGGGTGCGCGAGCGCAGCATCGGCGTGCGCGCGATTCGGCCTGCCAGCAGCGCGGCCGCCGCCTCGATGTCGGCCAGGGTGACGGTGAGAGGCGGGGCGGTTTCGACGTCGGCCATTTGCACACTTTACACCTCTCCGCCCACGAAGTGGGGGAGAGGGCGGGGGTTCGCATATGGCGTTTTGTCCGTCGTCCCGACCAAGGCCCGAAGGGCCGCGTGGAGGGACCTTGTCTCCACAACACCGACATTGGTCGTCGAGGCAAGGTCCCTCGACCGCGCCGCGCTTCGCGCGGCCCCGCTCGGAACGACGGAGAAATCTCCCAATGCGAATGCCCTGCCTCTCCCCCGCTGCGCGGGCGGAGAGGGGACCTAAGGCGTCTGCACCAGCGCGCCGCTGCGTTGGAGCGTGGCGATGTCGGTCTCGCTTACGCCGGCCTCGCGCAAAACGGCGGTGGAGTCCTCGCCCAGCAGCGGCGCGCCGCGGTCGTGACGCGACGGCGTGGCGCTGAAGCTGACGGATGGCGCCAGCGTGGTGATCTCGCCCTCGCTGTGGTGCTGCGTCTTCTGGAACAGGCCGCGCCATTTGAGGTGCGGATCGTCGAACAGCTGCGCCAGCGACTTGACCGGCATGCACGGCACCTCGGCGGCCTCCAGCGCCGCCACCCATTCGGCGACGGTCTTCAGCGGCGCCAGCTCGTCGAGCAGCCCGTACAGCGCTTCGACGTTGGCGCTGCGCGCATTCATGGTCGCGAACCGCGGTTCATCCATGACCTCGGGCCGGCCGGCGATCTCGAAGAACTTGCGCCAGTGCCGGTCGGTGTAGGGCAGGATCGCCAGCCAGCCATCACGGGCGCGGTAGGGCTTGCGGTTGGGCGCCAGGGTGCGCGGATAGCCGAGCGCGCCGTCGTCGCGATAGGTGCGCTCCCACAGGTGCTCCAGCGACAGCCAGCTCACCATGGTCTCGAACATCGGCACCTCGACCTTCTGGCCCTGGCCGGTGCGCACCTTGTGCATCAGCGCGCACATCGCGGCGTAGGCGAGCATCAGGCCGGTGGTTTTGTCGGCGAGCACCGTGGGCGCGTACTGCGGCTCACCGCCATCGCCCATCAGCGCGGCGACGCCGGACAGCGCCTGGATGGCGTCGTCGTAGGCCGGCAGATGGCCATAGGGCCCGTCCGAGGTGTAGCCGCAGGCGCCGACGTAGCAGATGCCGGAGTTGACTTGGCGCACCGCGTCGTAGCCCAATCCCAGCCGCGCCATCGCCTGCGGCCGGATGGAGTAGATCAACGCGTCGGCGCCGGCGATCACCTTGAACAGCGCGGCGCGCGCTTCGGGCCGCTTCAGGTCGAGGCACAGCGAACGCTTGCCGCGGTTCACGAACATGTGGTGCGGGCCCATGCCGGGGGTGACCTTGGACGGCCCGACATGCCGCGTGGTGTCGCCGTCCGGCGATTCGACCTTGATGACCTCGGCGCCCTGCTCGGCCAGCAGCAGAGTGGCGTACGGCCCCAGCGCCACCACCGTCATGTCGACGATTTTCAGTCCGTCCAGCGCGCCCGGCATGTGCGTGTTCCCCTGTTGGCGGTCATCGGCAGTCAGGCTCGCCGGCGACGATCCGGAAGCGGCGCGGCCCGACAAAGCCAGGCGGCTGGCTGTCGGGCAGATCGACGATCCGGACCTCGAGGCGGCACTTGCCGGCCTCGATTCGATACAGATCGTTGCCCACCCGCTCGATCCTGTCGATCGGGCTCTGACGGACCTTTTCGTAGACGTCTTGGCTCGCCACGATGTCCCGTACCTCTTGCGCCCGCTGCCAATACGGCGGCAGGGCCGCTTCGGCGCCGGCGATCGGCAGCATGAAGTGCAACGCCACGGCGGCGGCTAACCTGCGCGTGGATGCTGACCTCGTCATCAACGCCTCCCTGCTGTCGCCAACCGATCCGACGTCGGATGGAAGCACCTTAGCCGTCGCGGCTGCCAACGCAGATACGCCGACCCCGCCCGTCTTGCCGAAAACGCCCACGCAGATTGCTTTCCGTTGCGCTTCCCTCGAAATCAGAGTAGAGTGAGTACCTACTCATAGTCCGCGGGCGAGGTGTCCATCCATGCTCCGGGTCACGGTCGATCTTTATTCCGGCAAAGCCAATCCCAATTGGACCGTCGCGGGCGATGTCGCTCGCGGTCTGCTGCGCGAAGCCGGCCTTAACCGCAGCGCCGTCGCTATGCCCGGCAACGTGCCCGGACGCCTCGGCTATCGCAGCATGCTGGTCGATGTGCTCGACGGGCGCCTCAGCCGCGACAATGGCCTGCCGATGCGCTTCGCGCTCGCCTATCCCGGCGCGCCGAACTTTTCCAAGGGCATGGAGATCGCCGAAAAGCTTTTGGCCACCGCCACCACCGCCGCGCTGGCGGGCTTCCTGCCGCTCACGCCGTTGCTGCTGCCGTTGCTCTGCCGGCGCGAGATCCAGGAGGCATTGCGTAGCCTGGCCAAGCGATTGGCAAAGGCGCTCGCCCAGCCAGCACCTGGCTCCGGGATCACGTCATGCGCTTTCGAGCGGTTGTCGTTCGATCCGGGCTTCTGGAACGACCCGGCGCACATCGCGAAGAATAACTGCTACGCCTATGCCACCAACAAACGGACCGACACCTTCCCGCAGCCTGGCCTGCAGGCGGGGTCGCCGATCACCATCCTGAACTGTGCCGACGCCACCCGGGCGTCGCGGGCCGATGGCGTGCGCCTGGTCAATGACTGCCTGCCCGACAGCGAAAAGCCGCGGCTGCTGGTGGCATTGGTAATCTGGCCCGGCGAGGACTATCACTGGTACCGGCTGCACAGCGAAGGCTTTTGGGGCCACAAGCCGGGGGAGACGCCGGCGGTCAACGTCGACAACGCCGGCAACCTGATTACCGATCCCCAGACCTGCGATCGCGGTCCGTATACCGATTTCTGCCGTTTTATGTTGGTACCGAACAGCATCGTGGTGCGCTGAGGCGCTTCGAGCACCGTTGGCCTCGGCCGGTCGGCGCGAGCCGAAGGAGAATGGCGATGTTGGCGACACTTGTGACCGTGATCCTCGACGCCTTCAGCGGCGTCAGCAATCCGACCTGGTCGTTGTCCGACAAGGATGCCGCGTTCCTGCAGGACAGCGTCAACCGCGTCGTGCAATCGCAGAGCGTTGATGCGCCCAAGATCCCGGGCCTCGGCTACCGCGGCCTGGTGATCCAGGGGCTCGATGTCCAGGGCAAGGCGGTCGAAGTCCGCATCTTCCGCAGTTGGATCATTGTCGGTGGCCGCAGCGATCCGCGCGCCTTCCAGGACAAGGACAATGCGCTGGAACTGTGGCTGGTCGATACCGGCCGGGCGCACGTGCCGCCCAACCGCATTCCCGACGTCTTCCCGAAGAAATAGACTTCCTCTGGACTCGGCGTGAACTGCGGCCGCGGCGCGGCCGTCGCATTGACTCGTGTTTGCCGGCCGCCCTAAAACCCATGACGCAGTGCAGCATGGGACGGGGCAGGTCGGACATGGCAGACAAGGTCTACAAGGACGCCAAATCGGCGCTCGAAGGCGTGGTCCGCGACGGCATGATGATCATGTGCGGCGGCTTCGGGCTGTGCGGCATCCCCGAGAAGCTGATCCTGGCCTTGCGCGACTCCGGCGCAAAGAACCTGACCTGTGTCAGCAACAACGCCGGCGTCGACGGCGCCGGGCTGGGCCTGCTGCTGGAGTCCCGGCAGATCAAGAAGATGATCTCGTCCTATGTCGGCGAGAACAAGATCTTCGCGCAGCAGTACCTGGCCGGCGAGCTGGAGCTGGAGTTCAACCCGCAGGGCACGATGTCGGAGCGCATCCGCGCCGGCGGCGCCGGCATTCCGGCGTTCTTCACGGCGACCGGCGTCGGCACGGTCATCGCCGATGGCAAGGATGTGCGCGAGTTCAACGGCCGCAAATACGTGATGGAGACCGGGCTGTTCGCCGATGTGTCGCTGGTGCGGGCGTGGCGCGGCGACACGCGGGGCAACCTCGTCTATCGCAAGGCGGCGCGCAACTTCAACCCGATGATGGCGTCGGCCTCCCGCTTCACCATCGCCGAGGTCGAGGAGATCGTGCCGGCCGGCTCAATCGATCCCGACCACGTGCACACGCCCGGCATCTTCGTGAAGCGCCTGATCTGCGGCGCGCCCTACGAGAAGAAGATCGAGCAACGCACCGTCCGCAAGGCGGCGTGATGCATGATGCAGAGTGTCATTCCGAGCGCAGCGAGGAATCTTCTGATGCAGGCGCACCGTGCGTCCTGCATCGAAAGATCCCTCGCTTCGCTCGGGATGAC
>DATFGV010000449.1:0-6658 GCA_035249115.1 Vineibacter sp. | reverse complement strand
TCGCGCAGCGCCTGCGCCATGTCGGCGACGCCGATGACTCGATGGTTGCCGTCGGCATAGGCGTGTTGCGTCGGAACCGCCGTCCAGCCGGCGCCGGCGCGACCGACCATGATCTCGCCGCCAAAGCGGTTGGGGTCGGGGACGAGCAGGCTGGCCTCGGTGCCGTAGAGCTCGATCGGCGTGTGGCGATGCGCCGGCACATCGAAGCTCATCGCCATCGAGATCACCGCCCCATTGGCGAATTCAAGCGTGCCGGCGACATGGGTCGCGACCTCGACCGCGAACTGTTTGCCCTTCAACGGCGCGCTGCTGATCGTGCGCCGGGCATGCGCGCGCGTCGCGATGCCCGACACGCGCGCCACGGGGCCCAGCAGATTGACCAGCACTGTGATGTAGTAGGGGCCCATATCGAGCATCGGGCCGCCACCCGCCTGATAGTAGAAGGCGGGATTGGGATGCCAGCTCTCGTGGCCGGGGCACATGAAGAATGCGGTGCCGGCGACCGGCCGGCCGATCGTGCCCTGGTCGACCAGCAGGCGGCAGGTCTGGTGCGCGCCACCCAGGAACGTATCGGGCGCGCAGCCGATTCGCAGGCCGCGGGCGGTTGCTGCGTCGCGCAGGGCGCGCGCCTCGGCGGTAGCGATGGCCAGCGGCTTCTCGGAGTAGACGTGCTTGCCGGCGGCAATCGCGCTGAGCCCGACCGGCACGTGCGCGGCGGGAGTCGTCAGGTTGACCACCAGCTCGATCGACGGATCAGCCAGCAGTGCCGCGACGCTCATGGCGGGCAGGCCGAATGCGTCGGCGCGCGCCGTCGCCGCCTCGGGTCGCAGATCAGCCAGGCCGCGGACGTCGAGGATGGCAAATGTCCGCGCCGCCTTCAGATAGGCCTCGCTGATGTTGCCGCAGCCGATGATGCCGATTCCGACCGGCTCCACCATGGCAACCTCGCAGCCTACAGCCGCGTGACGCGGGCATGCAGCAGCGCGGTGCGGCCGGCGCGCACTTCGGCCAGGCAGCGCGCCACGGCCGCCTCGACTCCGGCCGGATCGGTCAGCAGCTCGCCATAGGCACCGGCCGCCTCGGCCACCTTGGCGAAGTTCATGTCGGGCACCAGCCGGGCCTCAAACTCGTCGGCCGCGCGCGCCTCGCCGTCGGGGAAGACGCGCAAGGTCGCCTCCTTGACCGCCGACCAGCCGCCATTGTCGAGGATCACGATTAAGATCGGCAGGTTCTGCTGCTTGGCCACCGCCAGCATCGATTGCGGGTTGCTGAAATAGAACGTGCCGTCGCCAACGATCTGAATGACGGTGCGATCCGGCCGCGCCAGTTTCATGCCCAGCGCCACGCCACCGGAGAAGCCCAGGCCGCCGCCCGCCAGGCCGACCAGAGAGCCGCCGACACTGCGCGGCATCTGGGCGAACACCGCTGGCGCGTTTCGGATCGCCTCGTTAAGGACGATGTCCTGCGGCCCGATGGCGCGGCCGATGGCGGCGCAGAGGAAATGCGGGTTGATGGCGCCGTCGACGCCAATCTCGGCAGCTTGCCTGCCGGCAGCCGCCAAGCGCGCGTCGCGTTCAGCGGTCATGCGGGCCACGCGCTCGGCGGCAGTGGCGCGAAAGGCGTCGCTGGCCCGCACCTTGAGCGCATCAAGCAGTTGCGTCAGGACAATGAAGCTGTCGGCCTGCAGGCGCAGGTCGCCGGGGAAACTCCACATCGGGAAGCCGCGCTTGTCGGCATCGACGTCGACATGCGCCCACCAGGTCTCCGGGTTCTCCGGGGTATCGCGTGGGATCCACGGCACGTCGACATCGATCAGCAGGCCGACATCGGCGGCCGCGACATGCGCGCCTGGCACGAAACCGCCGAAGCAGGGTGAGTCATGCGGGATGTTGAGGTAAACCGGACCGAAGGTGATGACCCGGATGCCGGCAAACCGCGCCAGCACGTCGAGCACCGCCACCGTGGCTGGATTGCGGCCGGCATAGGCGGTGATCAGCAGCGGGTTGCGCGCGCCTAGCAGGCGCTCGACGATGACGTCGATCGTCGCCGGGTCGGCGCCACGGGCCGCGACAGCGCCGGTCCGGCGCGACAGGTCGCCGCCGGCGGCGCTGTCGGGCCAGCTCTCGATCAGCGTCTCGCGTGCCAGCATCAAATAGACCGGCCCGCGCGGATCGCTGTGCGCCACGCTGTGGGCGCGGTGCAGCGCCTCGCGCGCCACCACGCCGGACGGCAGGTTGTATTCCCACTTCACGTAGGGCCGCACCACGCTCGCCTGGTCGAACGGCTCCTGCACGAAGTTCACGTAGGTGTCGCGCGAGCCCGGCAGTTCGCCCCGCGTGGTGTAGGGCGCGCGGCCGGCGATCAGCAGCAGCGGCAGGCGGGCGCGGAACAGGTTGTGCAGGCCCATGGCGGCATTGGCGGTGCCGGCGTCGACATGCACCAGCACGGCCTGGCCGCGGCCAGTGGCGATGGCGTAGCCGGCCGCCATGTGTACCGCCGTGTTCTCGTGCGGACACAGGATCGTCCTTGGCATCGGCATCGCCAGCCGCCGGCGGCGCGCCATCTCCTCGATCAGCGGCGCGTGATCCGTGCCGAGGTTGCAGAACAGGTACTCGACGCCGATCTCGTTCAGCCCCTCCAGCACGTAATGGGCCGTCGTCTGACGGGCTTCGTTGGAACTCATGACACTTTTCCCGGACCGGAGATCGGCCGCCCGGACATCCCAGCCGTCATATCACATCGTCCCGGCTTTCGGCGCCATTGCGCCGCAAAGTCGTCATTCAGGCATCAACTCGCCGGACCCACCGACCTGAGCGGGAAAGTCCCTCAACTTAGGCAGGCCGTCCCTGATCGGCAGGACCGTCTCGGCGTAGTTCAAGTGAACCACCGGCACGAACGGGATGCTGGCGAGCACGGCGGATGGGACATCGGTCAGGCCGAGAGTTGGGTGGACGGTCATGATATGTCCGCCGCAATTCTTGCAGTGCTTCCGGTCGCTCATGCCTGTCTTGTTGAACTGGCCGACCAGCTCGCCACCCCTGACGACCGTCATGTTTTCCGATTTCCACAAGATGAACGCGACTAGCGGTGCCCCTGAATAGGCGCGGCAGGAGCCGCAATGACAATAGCCCATCTCTTCCGGCCGGCCGGTCGCTGCGATCTCGACCGCGCCGCAGAAGCAGGTCCCCCGGTGTGTCTCGGCCATGTCCCCCCCTCTCCTATCGCGGCAGCGGCCACGGCTTCTGCGGCGGGCGGCGCTCTTCGTACCAGCGCGCCAGCTGCAGCACGCCGAGATCGTCGAACCGGTGGCCGATGATCTGCAAGCCGATCGGCAAGCCGCCCTTGGTGTAGCCGCAGTTGATCGTAGCGGCCGGCTGCTCCGACATGTTCCACAGCACCGTGAAGCCGACATGCTCGAGCGGCCGCGATGATTCGTTGGTCGGGCAGGGCAGGTCGGCGGCGAAGGCCGGGATCGGCGCGGTCGGCGACAGCACGTAGTCGAAGGGCGCGCAGGCGGCGGTGGCCCGCTTGCGCATCTCCATGATGCAATTGAAGCCGCGGATCACGTCGACCGACGACAGTTGCAGCGCCTTGCGTGCCCAGCTGGCGATGAACGGCAGGATCTTGACCCGTGTCTCGGGCGACAGGCGTACGATGTCCTCCCAGGCGCGGGCGCGCCAGAAATTGTCCAACCCGTCGAACACCTCGCGGTCGAGGATGGACGCCACCGGCGCCAGCTTGGCGCCGGCCTTGCCGAACAGCTTCGCCGCCGCCTCGATGGCGGCCTTGACCTCCGGGTCGACGGGCAGCCCGTAGCCGGCGTCGAGCTGCAGGCCGATCTTGAGGCCCTTGACTTCACGCTCCAGCTTCATCCAGGCGATCTTCTGCGGCGGCAGACTCATGTGGTCGCGGATGTCGGGCTGCGACAGCACGCTCATCAGCAGCGCTGAATCCTGCACCGTGCGGGTCATCGGCCCGGCGACCCGGCCGACATACGGCGGGTCGATCGGAATACGGCCGAGCGACGGCTTGAGCCCGAAGACGCCGCACCAGCCCGACGGCAGGCGGACCGAGCCGCCGATGTCGGTGCCGATGTGCAGCGGCCCGTAGCCGGCCGCCGTTGCCGCGCCGGCGCCAGAGCTGGAGCCGCCGGGGTTCTTCGACAGGTCCCAGGGATTTCGGGTCAGCGGATGGAAGCTGGAGAGGCCGGACGACAACATGCCGTAATCCGGCATGGTGGTCTTGGCGAGGATGATGGCGCCGGCTTCGCGGACCCGCGCCGTCGGCGGCGCGTCGGCGGCTGCCGGCACCAGCGTGCTGGCCGCCGTGCCCAGCGGCACCGGCACACCCTTGCTGGCGATGTTTTCCTTGATGGTGATCGGCACGCCGTCCAGCGGCCCGACCGGCTTGCCCTTCTTCCAGCGCGCCGCCGACGCCTTGGCGGCGGTCCGGGCGGCGCTGAAATCGGGCGCGTACAACGCTTGCAGCTTCGGTTCCCATTTGCCGATATGGGCGACGACATCGTCGATGACATCGACGGGCGACAGCTTTTTCGACTTGTAGGCTTTCAGCAGGTCCAGAGCGGTCAGGTCATGAAGCGCGGGCATTTCTTGGGCTTTGCTTGTCGGGCGAAGCGAAAACTGTGGACCGGTATCGGGGGCGGGGTCCAGCGCTATCGCCATGGGGAGAGAAGTTAGATTAAGCGGCCCGCCGCCGCGACGGACGTGGACGGCGCTTGTCATTGGCGTCCAACCGATCGAGCAGCGCGAGAGCCCGTTTGACATCACCGCGCGACGCCAGCAGACGGAAGCGCACCTCGGCATCGTGCGCAGCCAGTGAGGCGGTCGCCATTTCCTCGACCAACTTGTTGACGCTGACGCGGCGCATTTTGGCCATTTGCTTGAGGCGCGCGTGCGTGCCTTCGGGCAGCCGGACAGTCAAGGTGGACATGGAAACGACTCCAGACATTCAGCCGGCGTCACGATCCGCAAGCCAGGAAACCTGAGTTCTCCGCGTCGCAGGTCGCGTATGTTGTTTGTAACGACCGCCACTGCGCCGCCAGCGATCGCGAGTTCGATGAGGAAGTTGTCGTCCTCGTCGGGCAAGTTGGGTCGCCAGCCAAAGTAGACATGAACCCACCTTCCTGCAGATGCCAGGACCGCCAACACCTCCCGCCGCTCGGCGACCGACAGCATACTCGGTCGCAACGCCGGCCGGTCGACAACCTCTTCGTACTCAGCGAAAAAAGCGGCCGAAAATAGCGGTTCGTAGTGGCCGGAAAAACACAACCGCAGGATCTGGCGGGCGGCACCACCACCTGATCGCAGCGCGGCAACCAGCACGCTTGTGTCGACGACAATAGGCACCATCCAAGTGATAGCATATATGCTGTCAATTGTGCCGGCAAGCAACAAGCGGCGGGTTCGCCGATGGGCGGCGTGCGGCAGACCAACCCCGCGCGTCAATCACCTTCGCATGACCGATTGGAAAACCGGCTGCAGCAGGGTCGGCGTCAGGTAAATCGGGAACTGGATGGCGGCGATGAACAGGAAGTAATCAGGATCGACAGTGGCCGGCAGCACGGCGAGCAACAGCGCATTGTTGCGGCTGCCGGCGCCGTAGCCGGCGGTGCAGGCGCGCTGGGCGCCAAACGGCCAGAACAGCAAGGCGGCGACGGCGATGAAGGCGAAGGTGGCGATGAAGCCCCAAAGCACGAAGCCGGCTGTGCGCCACGGTCGCTCCGCGAGCTGCGCCAGCACGCCGTCCATGATCGGGATGGCGAACAGCATCAGGATCGCCACCGCGATGCCGTCGACCCGCGCCGCCCCCATGGGCGCCCGGTCGATGATCGCCTTGCGCAGCCCCACCGCCAAGGCGCCGCCCGCCAGCACAATGCCGGCCAGCCGCAGCATGAACTCGAGCACGCCGATCTTGAGGTCGAGGCCCAGCAGCAGCAGCGCCAGCGGCGGCACTGTCAGCGGCATCAGCGCCGTGCCCGCCAGCATCACGACCAGGGCGGCGGCGCGATCGAGGCCGAGGAATCCCGCCACGGCCGGCATCGAGGTCAAGGGCGGCAGGCAGGCCATCAGTGACAGCGCAAGCGCCAGACCTGCCGGGATGGGGAGTAGGGATAGCAGCGGGGCGGCGAGCAGCGGAATCATCCCCATGCCAACCGCGACCATAGCGAGCGACAGCCACGGGCGGCGCAGCTCGGCCCGGAAGGCCGGCCAGTCGGTCCGCGCCATGGCGATGGCGAGCAAGGCGATGACCAGCGGCGTGACCAACGGCTTCAGGCTGGCGGCCAGGTCCTGGAAGGCCAGACCCAGCGCCAGCGACCAAGGCAGAAACCAGGTCGCGCGGTAGGCCAGCAGGAGGAGGAGGCGATCGACGAAGGCAAGCGGCGCGGCCACGGGCGGAGGCTACCACGGCGGCGGGTAGCGACCGCGATGGGCTGACCTGCAAAGGCCCAATTGGCGCTGATCCTCTCAAAATGGTCCATTCTCGCATTCCATCCACTTGGCGCGCATGATAATGTTTTGAGTTAATACATTGTAATAATTTATAAAAATGGCGACGGCACAAGCCACTTCCAATACCGCGACCGTGGTCTCCAAAGCTCCTCGCCTCGACCTGTCGACACGGGTTGTTGGTCCGGAGG
>DATFGV010000448.1:0-3529 GCA_035249115.1 Vineibacter sp. | reverse complement strand
TCTCGACCTCGAGCTCGGCGTCGTCCTCGGTCAGGTCCTCGGTGTCCTCCAGCGCCGCATCCTCTTCGGTATCGCCCTCGACTGCCGGCAACTCGTCACCGAGGGGCACGCCCTCGATGATCTCCTTGGGCTTCTTGGCGACCGGCGCGGCCTTGGGCGCCGCCGCCGCCGCGCGACTGCGCCGCGCCTTCACGAAGTCCTCGGGATCGTGTTGCTGGCCGCATTTCGGGCAGGTGATCGGATCCTTGTTCAGATCGTAGAACCGCGCGCCGCAACCCTGACAGGTGCGCTTGGTTCCCCAGGCGGCCTTCACCATGCCGATATCCTCTTCTCTGTGAGCGCCGCAGGCGGCGCTGCGAGCGACCAGCCATCGCGGAAAGCGGGGCGTTTGCCACGCCTGCCGGGGCTTGTCAAAAGCCAAAATCACCGCTGCCGCGGCGCGGCGGGGGCGATCGCGACACCTGCTTTTGCTCTGCGCAGCCGTTCAACATCAGATCGATGGCGCTCCTTGCCAGGCGGGCGCGCGGCACGTCGGGGGCACCCATCAATCCGCCACGGATCATGCCCAGAAGCAGCGCCGGCACGACGTCGGGATCGACGGCGCGAAAGGCGCCGCTTGCGGTTCCGGCGACGATGACCGCCCGCAACGCGTCCAGGATCGCGCGCCGACGGCTGCGGAACAGGATCCGCCAGCGGTTGGCCAATTCGGGCTGCTCGCCGGTCAGCACCCGCAGCGACACCATCTGGCCGGCCAGCACGTCGACCAGCCGGGCGATCATCGCCGCCAGCGCGGCGTGCGGCGATTTCTCGCGCTGGCTGATGGCCGCCAGGTCGGCCTCCAGGACCGCGAGCGCGTCGCTGAAGACCTGCAGGAACAGCTCCTCCTTGGAGGCGAAGTATCTGTAAAGCGTCGGTTTTCCGACCCCTGCCGTCCGCGCCACGTGATCGATCTGCACAGCCCCGTAGCCGCGCCGCCCGAATAAATCGGCAGCCGCCCGCAGAATGTCGGCCCGCCGCCGACGGCGCCACTCGGGCCCAATTTCGCCACGGTCAGGGGTCATTGAAAACAGAACTCCAGAGTTCCAATTGTGAGTCACCGTCGCGCCGACATCAAGTGTCACCGATCGCGTCAGGGCACCGCATCGCGCCCCGATCGGTTTCGGTGAGCGAGGTCGGCGGCGATGTCCCGCAGGGGTTCGCGATGAAGTCGCGCTTGTTGCTGGTGCTGGCATTCCTGGCCGTCGGCGCGATCAGCGCCTGGGCCTTCCGTACTGCGGGTCCGCCGCCGGCGGACGCGGGTCGTACGGCGGATCGGGCCAAGCCGGTGCAGGCCGCCACCGCCAGCTTGCGTGCCATGCCGGTCCAGATCGACGCCGTCGGCCACGTCGAAGCCCGGTCGAGCGTGGTGATCCGTTCGCGCATCGATGGCGTGATCGCCAAGGTCTGGGTCGAGGACGGCCAGGACGTGGCGGCCGGCGATCTGCTGATCACGCTGGATGACCGGCAGGCGCGCGCCGCGCTGCGCCAGTCAGAGGGCACCCTGGCGCGCGACCGCGCCCAGCTCGAGACGGCGCGGCGCGATCTCGCCCGCGCCGAGCCGCTGGCGCGTTCGGGCGCGGCGCCGAAGCAACTTCTCGACCAGGCGCTCGGCAACGTCGCGGCGCTCGAAGGCTCCGTGACCGCCGATGAGGCGCTGGTCGAGAACAACAAGATCCAGCTTTCCTACACGGAGATCCGCGCCCCGATCTCGGGCCGCATCGGCACCATCGGCTCGCGGCTGGGCAGTTCGATCCGTGCCGCCGACACCGCGGCGCTGGTGACAATCAATCAGCTCGATCCGATCTACGTCAATTTCTCCGTGCCGCAGCGCGCCCTGGCGTCGCTGCAGGACGCGATGGCCGCCGCAAAGGTGCCGGTGCGCGTGACGATCGCCGGTCGTGACGGGCAGCCGCTCGAGGGCACGGTCGCCTATATCGACAATACGATCGACGCCGCCTCGGGCACGTTGTCGGTGCGCGCCACGGTGACAAATGCCCAGCGCCACCTGTGGCCAGGGCAATTCGTCAACGTCACGGCCACGCTGCGCGTCGATCCACAAGCCATCGTCATTCCCGCGGAGGCGTTGCAGACCGGCCAGGACGGCGCCTTCGTGTTCGTCATCAGTGCCGACATGACGGTGAACGCGCGCCAGGTGATAGTCGATCGCACCATGGGCGACAGCGCGGTCATCCGCAGCGGCCTCTCCGCCGGCGAGCGTGTCGTGACCAGCGGCCAGCTGCGCCTGAGCGAGGGGAACCGGGTAGAGATCCGCACGCCAGCGCCAATTGATACCGGCTCGGAGTCGCCGATGAAACCCGCCAAGCCGGCGACCTCGCCATGAACCTGCCCGAGCTCTGCATCCGCCGGCCGGTGATGACGACATTGCTGATGTTGTCGTTCATCGTCGGCGGCCTGTTTGCCTTTCGGCAGCTGCCGGTCGCCGCCCTGCCGCGCGTCGACTTCCCGACCATTTCGGTAACGGCGACCTTACCCGGCGCCAGTCCGGAAACCATGGCCTCGTCGGTGGCGACGCCGCTCGAACGGCAATTCGCCACCATCCCGGCCGTGAACTCGATCATCTCGACCAGCGGCCAGGGCACCACCCAGATCACCCTGCAATTCGACCTCGGCCGTAGCGTCGACGGCGCGGCGCTGGACGTGCAATCGGCGATTTCGACCGCGGCCCGCCTGCTGCCGGAGGAAATGACCACGCCGCCCAGCTTCCGCAAGGTCAACCCCGCCGACCAGCCCGTGCTGTTCCTGGCCCTGAGCTCGAAGACACTGCCGCTGTCGACGCTCAACGAGTTCGCCGAGACCTTCATCGGACCGCGCCTGTCGACGCTGAACGGCGTTTCGCAGGTATCGATCTTCGGTTCGCAGAAATATGCGGTGCGCATCCAGATCGACCCGCGGGCGCTGGCCGCGACCGGTATCGGCGTCGGCCAGATCCAAAGCGCGGTGGCGGCGGCGAATTCCAACCGCCCGGTCGGCACCATCGATGGCAAGCGCCAGAGCGTGACGCTGCAGGCCACCGGCCAGCTCGAGCGCGCGGCCGAGTACCGGCCGCTGGTGGTCGCCTATCGCAATGGCAACCCGGTGCGCCTGGGCGAGATCGCCACCGTGCTGGACGGCGTTGAGAACGACCGCGTCGCCAGCTGGCTGAACGGCACGCGGGCGATCGTCCTGGCGATCCAGCGCCAGCCGGACGCCAACACGGTCGAGGTGGTCGACGCCGTGAAGGCGCTGCTGCCCGGGCTGCACGAGCAGCTTCCCGCCGCCGTCAATCTCGAGGCCATCCTCGATCGCTCGCAGTCGATCCGCGAATCGGTGCACGACGTCGAGTTCACCCTGCTGCTGACCGTGTGCCTGGTGGTCATGGTCATCTTCCTGTTCCTGCGGAACATCCGGGCGACCCTGATCCCGGCGATGGCGCTGCCGATCTCCCTGATTGGCACGTTCGGCGGTATGTACCTGTGTGGCTACAGCATCG
>DATFGV010000447.1:0-3817 GCA_035249115.1 Vineibacter sp. | reverse complement strand
AGCCGCCGCCACGGCCGTCGCCAACCGGCATCATGTAGGCATCTGCACGGGAAAAACGAAGGCTTGCCGGGGATCGAGGGAAACCCGCAGCTCGCTGCCCTCGGACGGCAAAAAGTGGCCCGGCACCCGGACATGCCAGTGGCTGTGCTCTTCCGGCCCGCCCGGCATGTCGTGGCGATGTGTCGGATCGGTGTTCAAGCAAACGTGTACCCAGCTGGTGCGGCCCAGCAGGCGTGACGTCAGCACCCGCGCCGGCAGCGCGCCGATCGGCGCGGCGGTGACGATGCCCTGCTCGGCGCCGGCCACCTTCAGGGCCTCCGGACGGATCAGCACGTGCACCGCGGTCCCGTCGGCATGACCGTTCGCCTGCAGGGTGCCGAACGGGGTCTCGACCATGCCGCTGCGCACCACCCCGTCGACTCGGTTCACCTCGCCCATGAACTCGGCGACGAATTCGCTGGCCGGCTGCGTATAGATTTCGGTCGGCACGCCGACCTGCTCCAGTCTGCCGTCGCGCATCACAGCGATGCGATCGGCCATGAACATGGCCTCCTCCGGATCGTGGGTCACGACCAGAGTCGTGACCGCGCCGGATTTCAGGATATGCAGCGCCTCATCACGCACCGCCGAGCGCAGACGCGTGTCCAGTCCCGAGAACGGCTCGTCCAGCAGCATGACCCGCGGCGCCGGCGCCAAGGCCCGCGCCAGCGCCACCCGCTGCTGCTGTCCGCCGGACAACTGGTGCGGCCAGGCATGGACATAGCCCTCGAGGTGCACGCGCTCCAGCATTTCGCCGACGCGGTCGGTTTTCTCATCCGACCGCATGCCGCGCAGACCGAAGCCGACATTGGCGGCGATGTCGAGGTGGGGAAACAGCGCCAGATCCTGGAACACGAAGCCGACGCCGCGCTTTTCCGGCGCCAGCTCGCGACCCGGCTCGCCAACCACCTGGCCGGCGACGACGATCCGGCCGCGCTGCAGCGGCTCCAGCCCGGCGATCAGACGCAGCACCGTTGTCTTGCCGCACCCTGACGGCCCGAGCAGGCACACGAGCTCGCCCGCCGCCACCGACAGCGTGAACTCACGCACCACGGCGGTGCCGTCAAAAGCGTGATGAATGTCGCTGAGGTGAAGGCCGGAGCCGCCGATCATGCCCCGTTCATAAAGCAGTTCGCCGCGGCGTGGAATTGCCCCGTCGCGCCTGGCCTCGACGGCACCTGACGACCACGCGCCGGCCAACCGGCACGCGCATCAACCGGCGGCGCGCTTCGCTCCGCCGCTGGCGAGCGGGGTGTACGTGGCGACGTCGCCGCGATTGTCGCGTATCAGGCCGATCGGTGGCGCGTCACAATCCAGGTGCGCGTAGTCAAACGTCGCGAGCCGCGTCGTCGGACCGGCTTCACTGGTCGCATACAGGTCGACGCTTTCACCTTCCTCGATCACCAGCAGGAGTCCGGCGCCGTGGCGGATCCCGCGATTGACGGCCTCATGGCCCGGCGCCACGTAGAATGTCTTGCTCATATTGGACAGCCCCGGCGGAAAGAATGTCGGACAAGTAAGGACGTCTCCCGCGCCCTTGACCGCAACGCTAGCGATCAGCGCGCAGACGAGCGACAATTTCAGCATGAAACGACGTGAATTCGTCGCGCGCCGCCGTGATATCGCCGTCGCCGCCGGAGGTTGCGCGGTTCGGCGGTCATGCGCCTTTCACGCCGGCCAGACGACCGGCGCGGGACGATCGGGATCGGTCTAGGACCGCCGGTTGCGGCGCCAGTCGTCGTCCTTGTCCCACATCAGGAAATCGGGGCCCAACTGGTCGAGGCGCGGGCAGCCGATCTGGCCGAGCGTCAGGTCGATTTCACGGCGCAGGATGTTGATGGCGGCCGCCGCCCCGGCCCGGCCGCCGGCGGCAGCGCCGTACAGTGTGGCGCGGCCGACGAACACGAACTTGGCGCCCAGGCACAGCGCGGTGAGCGCATCGGCGCCGCGGCGGACGCCGCTGTCGAGCATCAGCGTCATCTTGTCGCCGACCGCGTCGCGGATCGCCGGCAGGACTTCCAGCGGTGAAGGTGCACGGTCGAGCTGCCGCGCGCCGTGGTTGGAGACCATGATCCCGTCGACCCCCCGCGCCAGGGCGCGGGCGGCATCGTCGGGGTGCATGACGCCCTTGATGACGAACTTGCGCGGCCACAGGCGGCGGAAATTCTCGACGTCCTTCCAGGTCAGCGGCGCCGCCGTCTGGGTAGCAACGAAAGCCGCCACCGCGTCGGCATCGGCGCCCTTCGGCGCGTAGGGTGCCCAGTTGGAGAACATCGGCGTGCCGGTGCGAAGGTACTCCATCAGCCAGCCGGGATGGCGCAGCGCCTCCAGCTTGGTGCCCAGAGTCATGCGCAGCGGCCGGGTGAAGCCGTTGCGCTGGTTGCGCTCGCGGTTGGAGTGCACCGGCACGTCAACGGTCAGCACCAAAGTCGACAGGCCGGCGGCGTCGGCGCGCCGGATCATGTCCTCGGAAATCTTCTTGTCGCGCGCCGCGTAGAGCTGATACCAGCCGTGCTCCGGCGCCACCTTGGCCAACTCCTCGATCGAGGCGGTGCTGCTGCCCGACATGATGAACGGGATGTTGGCCTCGCGCGCCGCCTCGGCCAGCATCAGGTCGGCGCCGGGCCGGAACAGGCCGGCGATCCCGGTCGGCGCGATTCCGAACGGGCTGGCGTAGCTGCGGCCGAACAAGACGGCACTTTGGTCGCGAGTCGAGACGTCGACCAGATAGCGTGGCACCAGCTTGGTACGGCGGAACGCCAACTCGTTGGCGCTCAGGCCTTCCTCGTCCTCGACGCCGCCCTCGATGAAGTCGAAGGCGATCTTGGGCAGCCGCCGCTTGGCCGCCTTGCGCATGTCGTCGACGTTGTAGACGCCGTCCATCGTTTCTCCCCCGCCGCCCAGCCGCGCGCCGGTCACGCCGGCGGCTGGATACCGGCCTCCTTGATAACCCGCCGCCAGCGCGCCGTCTCGCTCGCCAGCCGCTGCGCGTAGGCCTGCGCCGTGCCGCCGGTGGGAATGTAGCCCAGCGACACCAGCCGATCGCGCACCGCATCGACCTTGAGCGCGGCGTTGATGGCGGCGTTGTAGGTCGCGATCAGCTCGGCCGGCGTGCCAGCCGGCGCCGTCACGCCGAAGAAGACGGCCGCTTCAAGGTCGGGCACGCCCAGTTCGGCGGCGGTCTGCACGTCGGGCACGGCGCTGACGCGCTGCGGTGCGCCGACAATCAGGCCGCGCATGGTGCCAGAGCGGATCTGCTGGTCGATCGGCGTCGTGACGTCGACGAACAGAGGCACGTGGCCGGCGATCACGTCGCGCATCGCCTCGGCGGCCGCCTTGTAGGGGATGTGCTCCAGCTTGCGGCCGAGCTTCAAGTTGATCAGCTCGGCCCACAGATGCGGCAGGGCGCCACTGCTCGACGTCGCGTACGGCACGGTGCCGGACTGCGCCTTCACCCAGGTCATGAAATCGCCGAAGGTCTTGGCCGGGTGGTCGGCGCGCACGCCCAGCAGGCACGGAATGTCGGCGAATTGCGACACCGTGACCAGGTCCTTTTGCGGATCGATCGGCAACTGCATGTCGAAGGCCGGCAGCAGCGCCGCCGTCGTCGTGGTCAGCAGCAGGGTCGCGCCGTCGGGTTTGCTGCGGGCGACGTTTTGCATGCCCACCATCGTGCCGCCGCCGGGCTTGTTGTCGACGATGAACGACTTACCGAGATCGGCCGACAGTCGCTCCGCCAGCAGGCGCGCCGCCGTATCGGTCGAGCCGCCGGGCCCGT
>DATFGV010000446.1:0-2682 GCA_035249115.1 Vineibacter sp. | reverse complement strand
GCCGCCTCGAGCAGCTTGGCGTCCGCGACGTTGGACAAGGCCGGCATCGCGCTCTTGTCGCCGGTGATCAGGTCGTAGACGGTGCCCGAGATGGCCCACGGCCCCGGCGGCTCGCCGGTCGCCACCGTCACCAGCACGCGCCGCGCGCCCAGCCGCTCGGCGACCTTGCCCATCGCCGCCATGTCGCCGACAAACGCCTGCTCGGCGGTGATCGCCGGACCGCCGGCGGCGTCGAGCCGCAGCAGCGGCATCGGCACCAGGCCGCCGGCCCGCGACACGTCGCTCCACGCCTCGCGCCAGGCCGTCTTGTCGGCCAACGGCGCGACGCCGGCGCCGCCGCGCTGCAAGGGAATGGTCAGTACCGCCGGCGCCGAGGCATCGACATAGGCCACGCCGGCGTTGCGCAGAACCGCGGTGATGCGGTCGGCCCGGAAAACCACCGACAGGCGCGCCGTGTAACGGCCCGGCGGCGTCCGCTCGTCGGCGAATTCGAAGCCCTTGACCATCGCCTCGATCTCGCCGTCGCCAGGCACCATGATCTTGGCGACATCGGGCTCGGCGACCAGGCGCCGCACCAGGATCTCGAACGCCCGCTTCTCGCCGTCGGCCAGGGCCTTGTCGCGCGCCTGCAGCGGATCGGGCGCGCTGGCCTCGACCGGCACGTTGGTCACCGTGAACACCGGATCGTCGGCTGCCTGCTGCGCCGCCGGTGGCGATGCCAGCGCCAATGACAGGGCCAGCCCCAGGCCGAGGCGCACCGTCCATGGGGAAAACGCCGCTGCCACCGCCATTGCAAAGCCCCTGTGTTCCGATATTTTCGCGCCCCGATTCCTAGCACGAACGGCGGCCCCGTGAACCTCCCTCCGGACCACAACCGAGCGCCGTTGACGTACAAGGACGCCGGCGTCGACATCGAGGCGGGCGATTCGCTGGTCGAGCGCATCAAGCCGCTGGCCAGGTCGACGCAGCGGCCTGGCGTCATGGGCGGGCTGGGCGGTTTTGGCGCCCTGTTCGACCTCAAGGCGGCGGGATTCAGCGATCCGATCCTGGTCTCGGGCACGGACGGCGTCGGCACCAAGCTGCGGCTGGCGATCGACGCGGCGATCCACGACACGGTCGGCATCGACCTGGTGGCGATGTGCGCCAACGACATCGTCGTGCAAGGCGCCGAGCCGTTGTTCTTCCTCGACTATTACGCCAGCGGCAAGCTCGATGTCGCGACGGGCGAGGCGATCGTCGCCGGCATCGCCGAGGGCTGCCGCCAGGCGGGCTGCGCCCTGGTCGGCGGCGAGACGGCGGAAATGCCGGGCATGTATCCCGACGGCGACTACGACCTGGCCGGCTTCGCGATCGGCGCCGCCGAGCGCGGCCAGCTGTTGCCGCGCGCCGATCTCCGGCCGGGCGACGTGCTGTTGGGCCTGGCGTCGGCCGGCCTGCACTCCAACGGCTTCTCGCTGGTGCGACGGATCGTGGCCCGCAGCGGCCTCAAGCTCGATGCGCCGGCGCCGTTCGCCGCCGGACAAACCCTGGCGCGCGCCCTGCTGGCGCCGACCCGCATCTACGTCCGGTCCGTTCTGGCGGCATTGCGCGCCACGTCGGCGATCAAGGGCCTGGCGCACATCACCGGCGGCGGCCTGCCCGGCAATGTGCCGCGCATGCTGCCTGAAGGCGTGCGCGCCCGGCTTGATGCCACGGCGTGGAAGGCGCCGCCGGTGTTCGGCTGGCTGCGCGCGGTCGGCAACGTGCCAACCGACGACATGCTGCAAACCTTCAATTGCGGCCTGGGCATGCTCGTCGCCGTGGCCGCCGATGATGCGGCGCGCGTCGCGGCGGCGCTGACGGCGGCCGGCGAAACCGTCGCCAACGTCGGCGTCGTCGAGCCAGCGCCGACGACCGAGGCCGATTGCGTCGTCACCAGCGCGGACGCTCTATGGCGCGACTGAAAGTCGGTGTGCTGATTTCCGGGCGCGGCAGCAACTTGCTGGCCCTTTTGCAGGCTTGTGGCCAACCCGACTTCCCGGCCGAGATCGTATTGGTGGTCAGCGACCGCGCCGATGCCGCCGGCCTGGGTCACGCCGACCGCGCCGGCGTGCCGACCGCCATCGTCCCGCATCGCGACTACGCCGACCGCGAGGCGTTCGACCGCGTCGTCAGCGCGGCGCTGGAAGCAGCCGGCGTCGAGCTGGTGTGCCTGGCCGGCTTCTTGCGTATCTTCAGCCCATGGTTCCCAGCCCGCTGGCCGGACCGCATCGTCAACATCCATCCCTCGCTGTTGCCGGCGTTCAAGGGCCTGCGGGTGCAGCAGCAGGCGATCGACGCCGGCGTACGGTTGAGCGGCGCCACCGTGCACCTGGTGACCGCCGATCTCGACGCCGGCCCGATCATCGCCCAGGCCGCCGTGCCGGTGCTGCCGGACGACACCGCCGACAGCCTGGCGGCGCGCATCCTGGCGGCCGAGCACGCGCTCTACCCGCTGGTATTGCGCTGGTTCGCCGAAGGCCGGGTGCGATTGGAGCGCGCGGCGGGCAAGCCGGACCGGGTGCGGATCGACGGCCTCGGCGACGACGCCGCGCTGCTGCGGCGGTCCTGACACTATGGAGTGGTTGCGGGTCGATCGCCTGCCGGTGACGCCGTGGAAGAACAAGGGCGGCACGTCGCGCACCCTGGCGGTGTCGCCGCGTG
>DATFGV010000445.1:0-3164 GCA_035249115.1 Vineibacter sp. | reverse complement strand
GAGTTCTTCCGGGACGTCGAGGATTGGGAGTTTCGTGTCTACTACATCAGGCCGGCGAGCGCCCAAGACGTTGTTGAGGCAATGCCAAGAACAGCCATCGAAGACTCATTGCGCACAATTGAAGGGCTCTTGTCACGAGAGCAGTTGCAGCCTGCTGTGTTGATTTCTTGGGCCACGTTTGAGGCGCTGGGCCGCGCTCTGCTTCCACAAAAACTGACTCGTCCACAGGCGCCGAGGCAACTGGTCGAAACGTTGGCCTCGGATGGGTTTGTTACGCCGAGCGAAGCCGATGTGGCACGGCGCATCGCCGACGAACGGAACCGTATTGCGCATGGCGACCTGCAGCTTGGCGTCGAGCGAGCGGAAATCTGTCAATTCATCGCGATCTTAAACACGTTGCTTGGCTTAGTGCCCGCCTCTCGATAGGAACGTGTCCTCCGTTCGAGACCGAACTGTCTAGGCGCCTTGCGGTCGAGTCTGTATCAGGCGGCGATCCGAGCCGCGTGGTCGATGCCTCTGCCCGTTGCTGACTTGCCTACCCCAGAACCCGCCGGCATGGTAAGAGCCTGCAAGACCCTCTGATCCGGCCGCTGCACGGCCGGCAAGCAACGAACGCCAATGAACGATACCCGCCTGACCTCCGGCGTCCGCAGTGACGACGATGCGGCCGAAACCCGCCTGCGGCCGCAGGCGCTGGCGGATTTCATCGGCCAACGCCAGGTGCGCGAGAATCTGCGGGTCTTCATCGCCGCTGCGCGGGCCCGCGGCGAGCCGCTCGATCACACGCTGTTCCACGGACCGCCGGGGCTGGGCAAGACCACCCTCTCGCAGATCGTCGCGCGCGAGATGGGTGCCGGCTTCCGTGCCACGTCGGGACCGGTGATCGCCAAGGCCGGCGACCTCGCGTCGCTGCTCACCAACCTCGAACGCGGCGACGTGCTGTTCATCGACGAGATCCACCGCCTCAATCCGGCGATTGAGGAAATCCTCTATCCGGCGATGGAGGATTTCCAGCTCGACATCATGATCGGTGAGGGCCCGGCGGCGCGCTCGGTGCGCATCGACCTGCCGCCCTTCACCCTGGTCGGCGCCACGACTCGTTCCGGCCTGATGACGACGCCGCTGCGCGAGCGCTTCGGCATTCCGTTGCGGCTTGAGTTCTACGCGGCCGACGAGCTGGAGACGATCGTGCGTCGTGCCGCGCGGGTGCTAAAGGTCGCGCTGACCGACGACGGCGCCGCCGAAGTGTCGCGCCGCAGCCGCGGCACGCCACGGGTCGCCAATCGCCTGCTGCGCCGGGTGCGCGATTTCGCCGCCGTCGCAGGCGTGGACGTGATCGACGCCAAGGCCGCCGACCAGGCCTTGCGGCGGCTGGAAGTCGACCAGCTCGGCCTCGATCTGATGGATCGTAAGTACTTGACCTGCATCGGCGCGACATATGGCGGCGGCCCGGTCGGCGTCGAAACCCTGTCAGCGGCGCTCAGCGAGCAGCGCGACGTCATCGAGGACGTGATCGAGCCGTACCTGATGCAGCTCGGACTGCTGATGCGCACGCCGCGCGGCCGCGTGCTGGCTGAGGGCGGTTGGCGTCACATCGGCTTGAAGATGCCCGGCGATGCCCGCGCCCAGCTCGATCTGCTCGATCGCGACGCGGAGGCGGGACGGTGAGCCCGCCGGCGTCACGCGCCCACGTGCTGCCGCTGCGGGTCTACTACGAGGACACGGATGCCGGCGGCGTGGTTTACCACGCCAACTACCTGCGTTTCATGGAGCGCGGCCGCACCGAGATGCTGCGCGGCCTGGGCCACGACCTGGCGGCGCTGCGCCAGTCGCGCGGCATCAACTGGACGGTCGCCAAGCTCGCCATCCGCTACGTGAGGCCGGCGCGGCTCGACGAAGCGCTGGAAGTTGTCACGTCGGTCGCGATGTTGCGCCGGGCGTCGGTCGAGCTCGTCCAGCAGGTGCGGCGCGCCGACGGTGGTGGCACCGGCGAATTGCTGAGCGACGCCAACCTGACCTTGGCCTGCATGGCGGCGAGCGGCCGCCCGGTGCGACTGCCCGATGATGCCCGCGCCGCGCTGGTTCTCGGCACTGCCAAGAGCGCAGACGATGGATGAACAATCACCTGTCAATTGATGCACTTGCTGGAAAAAACAGCCGATTTTGTCGCCGTCCTGCCACATTCCGCCGGTACCCGGAGTCAACAAAGCGGAGTCCCAATGGATCCCCTCGTCTTGCTTGCGCAGGCTGTCCCCCCGCCGGCGCCAGTGCCTTCCGCCCCTGTTCCGCCGCCACCGGGTACCGGCACGACCGTCGCCAGCACCTTGGCCGGCGGCACCGGCGCGATCGATGTCAGCTTTGTCGGCATGTTCCTGCACGCCCATCCGGTGGTGCAGATCGTGATGGTGATGTTGTTGCTGGCGTCGGTGTGGTCGTGGGCCATCATTATCGAGAAGACGTTGAAGCTGCGGGCATTGCGCCGCAAGGCGGAGGCGTTCGAGGACGTCTTCTGGTCAGGCGTGTCGCTCGACGATCTCTATGACCGGGTTGGCGACAAGCCTGAGGAGCCACTGTCCAGCGTCTTCTCCGGAGCGATGCGCGAGTGGCGGCGATCGCTCAGCAAGGGATTGGCGGCGACGACGGCCGCCCGCCACAATCTGCAGGCACGCATCGAGCAGGTGATGGCCGTCACCGTCCAGCGCGAGATGGAAACCATCGAGAAGCGCATGACGTTCCTTGCCTCGACCGGGGCGGCGGCACCGTTCGTCGGCCTGTTTGGCACGGTGTGGGGCATCATGAACACCTTCACCGCCATCGGCGCGGCGTCGGATACCAGCCTCGCCACCGTCGCGCCCGGCATCGCCGAAGCGCTGTTCGCCACGGCGCTCGGCCTGGTCGCCGCGATCCCGGCGGTGGTGGCCTACAACAAGCTCTCCAGCGACCTGAACCGCTACGCACTGCGTCTTGAGAATTTCGCCGGGGAGTTCGGCGCGATCCTGTCGCGGCAGTTGGATGTCACCAAGGTTTCGGGAGCGCCCTGAGCATGGCAGCGTTCATCAAACCGTCCTCCGGCGCAAAAAGCGGCCGGCGCGCTTTCAGCCCCGTGGCCGAGATCAATGTCACGCCCATGGTCGACGTGATGCTGGTGCTGCTGGTGATCTTCA
>DATFGV010000444.1:0-2009 GCA_035249115.1 Vineibacter sp. | reverse complement strand
AGCTGGATGCGGAGGCGTTTGCCGCCGCGGCAACGCTGGCGCGCGAACTTGCCGGCGCGCCGCCGGCGATGCCCGAGGTCGATCGCGCCGCCGTGCCGTTCGCCGACGCGATCGGCCGGCTGCCGGCCGCCTTCAACGAGGCGGCCACCTACTACGGCCGCGGCGGGACATACGCGGCCGACAATTTCGCGCGCGGCCCGGCGCTGCATGCGCGCGTCACGGCCGCGGTCGAGCCCTACCTCGCAACGCATCGGCCGTTTTTGTTCCAGGTCAACCAGGCACGATGGTCGCTGGACCGTCAGGAGCTGGCGATGCTCGAACGGCGCGGCGAAAAGGGTCTGGCCTGGCATATGCGGCGCATGTTGCGCGCGGCCTATGACGCCGCGGTTCATCTGCCGACCTACGGCCGACGCGACACGCAGATCGACCTGGCGGCGTTCGACGCCGCCATCCGCAGCTATGCCGACCTGGTTGAGACATTCCGGGCCAGCCCGTCGTCGCGCCTGGCTGACGATCGATTTGGCAGCGAGCGGCGCTGCCCGCGGCCGGACCTCGCGGCGCCGTCCAAGTTCCTTGTCGAGCTGCGCGAATTGCGCGACGCCTATGTCAAGCGCCAGCAGGTGCCGCTGATGTGGGAGCTGCGGGCCCGCGACGCCATGATGGACTACCACGCCCTGTGGGCCCAGGTGGTGATGGCGGTGCAATACGACCGCGCCTGCGGCACCGCCCCCGTGGGCGGTGGCGGACAGGCCGAGCCGACGGGCCAACGATAAGTCACGGAACCGCGTGCGCTTCGCTCGCGGCAGGACGCCGCCGTCGCCGACGGCGGCGCGTCACTCGTGGCGCAGGGCCTCGATCGGATCAAGGCGCGAGGCACGCTGCGCCGGATAGAAGCCGAAGAACACGCCGATCAGGGCGCTGAAGCCGACGGCGGCCAGCACTACTTCCGGGCGGATCAGGGTCGGCCATCCGGCCAGTTCCGCGACGACGGCCGAGCCGCCGATGCCCAGGATCACGCCGACCGCGCCGCCGATCGCCGCCAGGGTCGTGGCCTCGATCAGGAACTGGTTGAGGATGTCGCGTCGCCGCGCGCCGACCGCCAGCCGCAGGCCGATCTCGCGGGTCCGTTCGGTCACCGACACCAGCATGATGTTCATGATGCCGATGCCGCCGACCAGCAAGGACACGCCGGCGACGGCGGCCAGCAGCAGCGCCATGGCCTTCGACGATTCCAGCTGGGTGTTGGCGACCTCGGTCAGGTTGCGGATCCAGAAATCGTCGTCCTGGGCCGCCGTCAGGCGATGGCGCTGGCGCAGCACGTCGCGCATCTGGCGCTCGGCGTCGCCCATGTCCTCGCCGTCGCGCACCTTGACCAGCATGGCGGACACGGCGCGCGCGTTGGCGCGGCTGGTGCCCAGCACCTTCTGCTTGGCGGTGGCCACCGGCACCACCACGGTGTCGTCCTGGTCGGTGCCCTGCGTGTTCTGGCCCTTGCGGGACAGCACGCCCACGACCGTGAACGGCGTGGCCCGCACGCGGATGATCTGGCCGAGCGGATCTGCGCCCTCGCCAAACAGGTTTTTGACCACCGTCTCGCCCAGCAGGATCACCTTGCCGGCGCCGGACAACTCCTGGGCGGTGAAGTCGCGGCCGGACGCCAGCTCCCAGTCGCGCGCCTCGAGATAGCCCGGGCCGACGCCGAGCACGACGGTCGACCAGTTGGTGTTGCCGGCGACGATCTGGGCCGAGCCGCGCACCGTGCCGACCGCGACCTGGATCTGCGGCACCTCGCGCGCCAGCGCGGCGCCATCCTCCTCCGACAGGGTCCAGCGCGACCCCACGCCCATGCGCACGCCGCCCGAGGTCATGCTGCCGGAAACGACGATGATCAGGTTCGAACCCAGGCTCTGGATCTGCGCCATCACCTTGGCGCGCGCGCCGGAACCGACCGCGACCATGACGATCACCGCCGTGACGCCGATGATGATACCCAGCATGGTGAGAAAGGC
>DATFGV010000443.1:0-10930 GCA_035249115.1 Vineibacter sp. | reverse complement strand
CTTCTACGCGGACGGGGCGAACTTCAACGCCATCGTCGGCAAAGTGCGACCCGGCGATCTCGGCGTCGACGCCATGCACATCAATCTGCACAAGACCTTCTCGACGCCGCACGGCGGCGGCGGGCCAGGCTCGGGGCCGGTGGTGTTGTCGGCGCGGTTGGCACCCTATGCGCCGCTGCCCTGGGTAGTGCGTGATGCCACCGGCTGGCGCCTGGTCGAGGAGGGCGGCTCGGTCGACGGCGATCCGCTCGGCCGCATGAAGGCGTTCCACGGACAAATGGGCATGTTCGTGCGCGCGTTGGCCTACATGCTCAGCCACGGCGCCGATGGCTTGCGCCAGGTGGCGGACGACGCCGTGCTCAACGCCAACTACGTCATGGCGCGGTTGAAGGCCGAGATGACGCCGGCTTTCGAGGGCCCGTGCATGCACGAGTGCCTGTTCGATGATTCATTCCTCAAGGACACGGGCGTCAGCACCCTGGATTTCGCCAAGGCGATGATCGACGAGGGCTACCATCCAATGACGATGTACTTCCCGCTGGTGGTCCATGGCGCCATGCTGATCGAGCCGACCGAGACCCAGGGCAAGCGCGCGCTCGACGAGTTCTGCGACGCCATGCTGCACCTGGCGCGCAGGGCGAAGAGCGGCACCGCCGCCGACGCCTTCAAGGCGGCGCCGCTGCTGGCGCCACGCCGGCGGCTGGACGAAACGCTGGCGGCGCGCAAACCGATTCTCCGCTGGCGTCCGACCAACCGCGGCCCCGGCGACGGCCCGTTACAGCAGGCGGCGGAGTAGTTGAACCTCTTCCCGACGGGGAGAGGTTTGCATGAGATCGCCGAGTGTTCAGCCGCCGTCCCGCTCGCCGATCAGCGCCATGATCTCGGCGCCCAGCGCCAGGTCGGGGACGTGTCCGAACGCCTGGCGGCGCAGGCGTCCCGCGCGATCGATCAGCAGCAAGGTCGGCGTGCCGCGCATGGCATAGCGCCGCATGGTGACCGGTAGCGGATCGTCGCCCTCGTGGGCGTCGACGCCGACCGGAAACGGGAGCCGGTTTTCGTGGATGAAGGCCTTGAGCGACACCGGCCGCATGGCGTCGTGGTGCTCGAACACGGTGTGCAGGCCGATGGTGGCGACGGAACCGCCCTTGAACGTTTCGTGCACGCGCTTGGCCTGCGGGATCGACTCATGCACGCAGCCCGGGCACAGCATCTGGAAGGCAAAGGCGACGATGACCTTGCCGCGCAGCGCCGGCAGCGACAGCGGCGCGTCGCTGTTGAACCATTCGCTGATCTGCCACTCGGGCGCTGCCTCTGCCGTGGTCATCGTTACTCCTTGCGCCGCAGCGACGGCCGATCGACGGCGTCACCTTGGATGGATCGACCGCCCGCTGCAATCCGCCACGCTTCGGCAAGTCACGCCACACCATCGATTGCGCGTCGGCGGCGGTCGATCAGCCACGTGACCAGGGTCGCCAGCAGGATCGACGTGCCGAACAGGTAGATGCCCGGCTCGGGGCGGAGCCGGACCAGAAAGCCGCCCTGCATCGAGGCGACGACGATCGCCACCACCAACACGTCGAGCATCGACCACTTGCCGGCCCCGACCGCAAGCGCGTGCAGGACGTCACGTCGCGCGCTTGGCGCGAACCACAGCCAGGCAGCCAAGGCCAGCTTGGCGGCGGGGAAGGCCACCGAGAATACAGCGATCACGATCGCCAGCGGCCACGAGCCGCCGCGCCACAGCTCGACGATGCCGCCCAGCACCGACAGCGTCTCCTCGAACAGCCGCAGGCGGGTCACCCTCACGGCCGGCAATGCCAGGCCGACCGCAAAGCTCAGCGCGGCCAGCGCCCACAGGGCGGACAGCGCCACGGTATGGCGAGGGAAGCGCTCGGCGAGCGAAGTCATCGGTCGATCATGCCAATGACGCCGGACGGAATCTTCTCCGCAACGGCCTGCCCGGAAACTTTCGCGCGTGCTGCGCCGATCCAGTGATCAGTTCCATCGGCCGTTGACATGACCGCTTCGGGGTGGGGTTTCCGGGAGCTGGCGCGACGGCAGATCGTCACGGTTATCCGAAAAGTTACCCACATACTCACAGCGCTGGACGCACTCTTGGTGGTTTTTTCGCAGCTGAATCACTGGCGTCAAGCTGACATCCCGGGGTGGGGCCATCCATATATATCGAGGTTGAAAGCGGCGATGACGGGTGGGCGATGACGCGGCTTGTTGGTGATGTATCGTTCTCGCGGCCGGTAGCCGTTCCGGCGCGCGATGGTCACGTTACCCTGCGCTCGGCACAACAGGCACTCGACTGGATTGATCGGCAGCAGCGCCGCCGACTGGGGCCGCGTTTGCGCGACGTTGCTTGGCGCCTGCGCGACGCTCAGGAAGTCCGCAGCCAGAACGACGTCGATGACGCCAGCGACCGGCTGGTGCACGTGCTCGCGAACCTGGGCGTGCTGCGTCGATAAGAGACGATCGCGCGCGGAAACAGCGGCGGCCGCGCAGGCCGCCGCGTTGGCGCGCCGGTGTCAGTTCATCCGCTTGGGTAATTCGGCGATCGCCTGGTCGACCAGCTCACCACCTTGTCCGGCGGCGAGACGCTCCTGTAGCAAGGTGCGCGTCGCACCGATCGCGGCCTCGACGGCGGCGTTGCGCACGTCGGCGATCGCTTGCGCCTCGGCATGGGCGATTCGGTCCATCGCTTGGCGCTCGCGCTGCTTGACTGCGCCGTCCAGCTCGGCCTGCGCCTTGAGTTTCAGGCGCTCGGCCTCGGCCTTGGCCTGGGCGACGATGCCCTCCGCCTCCTTGTAGGCCTCGGACTGCTTGCGCTGGTACTCGGCCAGCAGGTCCTGCGCCTCGCGGCGCAGCCGCTCGGCCTCGTCGATCTGCTTGCGGATCGCCTCGGCGCGTTGGTCGAGCATGTCGGTGATGATCTGGCGCGTTTTCCAAACCGCCAGCACGACGAAAATGACGAACGCGACGGCGACCCAGAATTCGGGTGTCTTGAGCAGCGGCTCCTGATGGCCGGGCGCGCCCTTGGGATCGGCGGCGTAGGCGGTGCCGAACATCAGCCGCCTCCCTTGAGGTTCGCTTCGACTGCGGCGGAGACCCGCGCCGGATCAGCTGTCGCGCCGGTCAGGCGGCCGAACGCCTGCTGTGCCACCTCGGCGGCCATCGACTTGACGTTGGCCATTGCCTGGACGCGCGCCTCGGCGATGCGCCGCTCGGCCCCGGCAAGGTCAGCGGCGATGCGGCTGGCGACTTCCTGCTGGCGACGCGCCGACTCGGCATTCGCTGCGTCGGTCGTCTGTCGCGCCAGGGCCTGGGCCTCGCCGCGGGCGTCAGCCAGGGCCTTTTCATAGGCCGCGATGACCGACTTGGACTCCTCCTTCAGCCGCTGCGCCGCCTCAAGGTCGCCTTGGATCTTGTCCTCGCGCCGCTTGAGGACGCCGGCGATCTGCGGCATCGCCAGCCGCGACATCAGCAGGTAGAGGATGATGAAGCTGACCGCCAGCCAGAAGAGCTGGGTGCTGAAATAGTTCGGATCGAGCTGCGGCATCTTCGTTCCCGCGCGGCGTGACGGTATTGAGCGGCCGGACAGGCCGCCCGCCGGCGTCGACCGTGATCAGGTGAAGAGGATCAGGAACGAGATCAGCAGCGCGAACAGCGCCACCGATTCGGTCAGCGCGAATCCCAGCATGCCGATGCCGAAGACCTGGCCGCGGGCGGCCGGATTGCGGCCGATGGCGCCGACCAGGGAGGAAAAGATGCTGCCGATACCCGCGCCGACGCCGGCGAGGGCGATCACCGCGAGACCGGCGCCGATCATCTTTGCGCTTGCGAGATCCATTGTTCGTGTCCTTTCTGGTTGCCGTGTTTACCGGTTGGCAGGGCAACGCCGACCTGGCGCCGCCTGATGACGTGGCCGACTCAATGCTCCATGTGGAGCGCGTCGTTGAGATAGATGCAGGTGAGGATCGTGAACACGTAGGCCTGCAGGAACGCCACCAGCAGCTCGAAGCCGGTCAACGCAACGTTGACCGCGAGCGGCGCCCAGCCGCCCAGCACGCCCAGCGCCACCACGAATCCGGAGAACACCTTCAGCATCGTGTGGCCGGCCATCATGTTGGCGAACAACCGGATCGACAGGCTGACCGGCCGCGTCAGGTACGACAGGATCTCGATCGGTATGATCAGGATCAGCATGGCCGCCGGTACGCCCTTGGGCACGAAGAACGACAGGAAGTGCACGCCGTGCTTGATGAAGCCGATCAGGGTCACGCCGAGGAACACGACGATCGCCATCCCGAACGTGACGATGATGTGGCTGGTGAAGGTGAAGCTGTAGGGGATCATGCCCAGCATGTTGCCGGCCAGGATGAACATGAACAACGTGAAGATGAACGGGAAGTACGCCCTGCCGCCGGCGCCGACCTGCTCGGTCAGCAGGTTGCCGACAAACTGGTAGGACATCTCGGCCATCGATTGCCATCGACCCGGCACCAGCGCCCGCTGGCGGGTGCCCATGACCAGGAACAGCGTCACGACCGCCACCGCGATCGTCATCCACAACGAGGAATTGGTGAAGGAGATATCAAGGCCGCCGAGCTTCAGCGGGATCAGCGGCTGGATCTTGAACTGATCGATCGGACTAGCCACGCCATCCCCCACATGATCGGCCGTACGGGCGGCGTTCAGGGCCCGTCGCTGCCGTCGCGCCGGCCCATGTAGGCGGTGGCGCGATAGACGTTCAACATGCCGGCGGCGCTGCCCAGGAAGAAGAACACCACCATCAACCACGGCTTGGTGCCCAGCCAAAGGTCCAGGACGTAGCCGAGGCCGACACCAACCGCGACCGCTGCCACGAGTTCGGTGCCGATCCGCATGGCGAGCCCGAAACCCGACATCGGCGGCTTGCCGCCCGGGGCCGCATCGCCTTTGCCGGACTGTCGCTCGTGGGCGGCCCGCGCCGCGGTGACCCGCGCGTCGAGATCCTCTAGCGACGTCGGCTTGTGCTCATCGGCCATGTTGGGAGGCTTCCGAACGACAACGCCCGACTTCACCTCGACCACGCGCAATCGCGCCCGGCCGGTGCAAAGCCGCGCGGAACCTAGGGAAAGGGGTAGGGGGTGTCAAGCGCCATTGCGGCGCATCTAAGGCGTTGAAAATGCCGCAGGATCAATGATTTTCGCGGCATTGTGCAATTGCCGCAATCAAGCCTTCCGCGGGGCGGTCGCAGGCCGGCACATCGACATCGACCGGCACGGCGGATCGATCCGTGACGGTCACCAAATCAGTTGCGATCGCCCGCGACGCTCAGTAGGTCGAACCTGCCGCCTTGCCGGCCGCGCCGCTGTCGCGCACTTCCGCCACGCATGCGCGCAAATCGCGCAGGTAGCCATCGACCATGCTGTGGTGCGACGGGTTCAAATGCATGTGGATGCCCGGCGGCTCGGCCTGGCGGCCGATGAACCAGCCGCGCCGCACCATGGCGTCGCTGACCGCGCCGATATCGAGTGTCGGATCGGCGGCGCGCGTCACGACGATGCCGAGTTCGTGCGGCTCGAGCACGGTCAACCCGGGTATGTCGTTGATGCCGGCGACCAATGTCCGCTTGGTGTCCATGATCAACCGGGCACAGCGCAAATAGCCCTCATCGCCGAGATGCTGCAGCACCGCCCAGGCCGCCGCGACCGCACCGCCCGGCCGCGTGCCTTGCATGGTGTAGGCGACGTAGGGGCCGCGTTCCCAGTCGCGGAAGTCGAAGGTCTGATAGCGCTGTTTGATGTCGCCCGAGCGCAGCAGCATCAGCGAGGCGCCCTTGGGCGCCATGCCGTGTTTGTGCAGGTCGGCCGAGATGCTGCTGACCCCGGGCACGGCGAAATCCCAGTCGGGGATCGCATGTCCCAGGCGCTTGACCCAGGGCGACAGGAAGCCACCGACGCAGGCGTCGACATGCAGCCACAGGCCGCGCGCCTGCGCCTCGGCGCCGAGCGCGGCGATCGGATCGAACACACCGAATGGATAGTTGGGCGCCGAGCCGACCAGGCCAATGGTGTTGTTGTCGACCCGCCGCATCATGCCGGCGACATCGGCTTTGAAATCGTTGCGCGTGGTCGGCACGCGGCGGATCTCGATGCCGAGCGCATGCCCGGCGCGGCTGAAACCGGGATGCGCCGTGCGCGGCACGACGAAGTTGGGCGTCGTGATGCCCTTCTCGCCGCGCGCCCAGTCGCGCGCCGTCTGCAGCGCCAGAAAGATGCTCTCCGAGCCGCCGGAGGTGAAGGTGCCGGCGGCATCCGCCGGCGCGTGCATCAGCTCGAGGCCGAACTGGACGACGTCGGCTTCGAGTTTGGCGAGGCTCGCAAACGCCTTCTTGCCGAGATTGTTTTCGGTCCAGAAGCTCTGGTAGGCGCGCTTCTGCACCTCGTTCAGGGCGTCATCGAGATAGTAGTAGTAGACGGCCATGCGGCCGTCGCGCCACGAAAAGTCGCCGGCCTTGGCCGCCTCGAGGAGCGGCGCGATTTCATCCCACGACATGCCCTTGTCCGGCAGGCGCATGACCGACCTCACTTCCTGCTGGGAACGCCGCCGCGCTGCGATCGGCCACGGCCGACGACCGTGGCGCGCGTGCTGGACTCTGTCAACGCAGGCATGCCCGGCGTGGATCGCCTTCCGCTCGCCGGCGGCCTTCGCTAGGCTTGCCCCTTCGTTGGGAGTCCGCGCCATGGTCGCGATCGCAGCCGCCCAGTCTCGCCTGCCGGCCGACGGCTTTGTCGTCTTCGCCAAGGAGGAGTGTCCGACCTGCCAGCTGGTGGCGCCGGTGTTGCGCGCCTTGGCGCGCGCCGAGTCGAAAGTGGTGGTCTACTCGCAGGACGACCCGGCGTTTCCGGCCGACCTCGACGTGATTGACGACACGGCGCTGGAGCAGTCCTTCCGCATGGACGTCGAGACCGTGCCGACGCTGGTCCGGGTCAAGGACGGCCGCGAGGTCACCCGTACCGTCGGCTGGGATCGCGCCGAGTGGGAGCGGGTCACCGGTTTGCGCGGTTTGGGCGAGGGCCTGCCGGGCTTCCAGCCGGGCTGCGGCTCGAAGAGCCGCGATCCCGGCGTCTACGAAAATCTCGTCGCCCGGTTCGGCAACCCCGGCCTGGGCGCGCGCAAGATCACCCTGGGCGAGTGGGACGACGAGGCCGAGGCCTGCTTCGATCGCGGCTGGACCGACGGACTGCCGGTGGTGGCGCCGACCGACGCGCGCATCCTGCGCATGCTGGGCGGCACGTCCCGCAAGCCGGACGAGATCGTCGGCCTGATCCCGCCCAACCTGGCGCCGTGCACGATCGAGAAGGTGGCGATCAACGCCGTGATGGCCGGCTGCAAGCCGGAATACATCCCGGTGGTGCTGGCGGCGCTGGAGGCGGCGCTCGAGCCGATCTTCACCATGCACGGACTGTTGTGCACGACCTGCTTCTCCGGCCCGGTGATCGTGGTCAACGGGCCGTTCGCTCGCGCCATCGGCATGAACTGGGGCATCAACGCGCTCGGCCAGGGCAACCGCGCCAACCTGACCATCGGCCGCGCCCTGCAGCTGATCATCCGCAATGTCGGCGGCGGCCGGCCGGGCGAGATCGACCGCGCCACATTGGGCTGGCCGGGCAAGATCAGCTGCTGCTTCGCCGAGGACGAGACCGATCCTTTCTGGCAGCCGCTGGCGGTGGCGCGCGGCATCGCACCGGGCAAGAGCGCCGTGACCCTGTTCCAGGGCTACGGCGTGCAGGCCTGCATGGACCAGCGCTCACGCACGCCGGAGGAACTCACCCGTTCGCTGGCGCTGTCGCTGTCGGCGGTGGCGCATCCCAAGCTGTACGACGCGACGGCAGCGATGCTGATCCTGTCGCCGGAGCACTACGCCATCTTCCGCACCGCCGGCTGGGACCGGGCGCGCATCGAGGACGAGCTGCACAAGGCCTCGACGCGGCCCGGCAAAGACCTGATCGTCGGCGCGCAGGGTATCGGTGAAGGCATCGCGGCCAAGCGGGCCGACGAGATGGTGTCCAAGTTCTGGCGCGGTGGTCTGCTGATTGTCCGCGCCGGTGGACCCGCAGGGCTATGGTCCGGCATTATCACCGGCTGGGCAGGCACGCGGGTGCGCGACCAGACGCAACCCGTCACCAGGGAGATCAGGCCATGAGCTTCTCGATGCGCGATCCGACGGCGGAGAGCGGCAGCCAGCGCCGGCCGCGGGTGGCGCCGCCGGCGAGCTTGGACGGCGCCACCGTGGCGTTGCTCGACATCGGCAAGCCGCGCGGCAGCGAGTATATCGACCGCCTGCAGGAACGGCTGAGCCAGCGCGGCATCGCCTCGAAGCGCTACCGCAAGCCGACCAACACGCGGGTGGCGCCGACCGAGTTGCTGCAGCAGATCGCGACGGAGGCGCAGGTCGCGGTCGTCGCCTTGTCGGATTGAGGCTCCTGCACATCGTGCAGTCTGCACGACATTGCTGATCTCGATGCGCGCGGCATCGCCGGCGTCAACGTCGTCACCGAACCTTTCGCCGACGGCGCCGAATCGCAGTGCGACTCGCTGGGACTGGAACCGGCGATCGTCTATCTTCCGCACCCGATCCAGAACCGCACCACCGCCGAGCTGCATCAGTTGGCGGACTCCACGGTCGACCGGATCGTCGACCTGCTGCAAGGCGGCGGTGTGTGACAGCGTCGCCGGCGGCGCTACGATAGGGGGACCGGTAACCGCCGCTCGAGGCGAGATGCCAGAGGGCAGCGATGAACGTTGACACGTGGCTGAGGCAGCTGGGGCTGGAGCGCTATGCCAAGCGCTTCGCCGCCGGCGAGATCACCTGGCCGGTGGTGCCGCGGCTGACCGACGCCGACCTCAGGGAACTCGGCCTGCCGCTGGGTCCGCGCAAGATCCTGCTGGACGCCATCGCCGCGCTGCGTGATAGCCGCGAGGCTGCTCCGGAGGCGGGCGAGGCGGCGGCCGCGCCGGTCCCGGCGGCGCATGAGAGCGAACGGCGCCACCTGACGGTGATGTTTGTCGATCTCGCCGATTCGACGGCGCTGAGCGCCGCGCACGACGCCGAAGACGTGCTGCAATCGCTGCGGCGCTACCAGGACAACGCCGCAGCCGCGATCAGCCAGCGCGGCGGTTACCTCGCGAAGTACATGGGCGACGGCATCCTCGCCTATTTCGGCTATCCGCAGGCACGCGAGGACGCCGCCGAACGGGCCGTCCATGCGGCGCTTGATATCGTCACGGCCGTGCGCGCGATGCCTGATCTGCACGGCCATCGCTTCGCGGTACGGATCGGCATCGCGTCCGGCCCGGTGGTGGTCGGCGATGTGGTCGGCGAGGAGGTGGCGCGCGAGATCAACGTCGTCGGCCGCACCCCCAACCTTGCGTCGCGCCTGCTGGCGGTGACGCCGGCCGACGGCGTGGTGGTTGCCGACACGACGCGGCGCCTGCTGGGCGGCCTGTTCCGCTACCGGGATCTCGGTCCGCAGGCCTTCAAGGGCCTGCCCGAGCCGGTGACGGCTTACGAAGTGTTGGGTGAGCGCCGCGGCGTCAGCCGCTTCGAGGCAGCGCGCTCAATGTGGCGCAACACCTTCGTCGGCCGCACCCGCGAGTTGGAGGTGCTGCGCGGCCAGTGGCGGCAGGCGGTCGCCGGCGACGGCAACATGGTGCTGGTGTCGGGCGAAGCCGGCATGGGCAAGTCGCGCCTGTGCGATGCGTTCGGCGAACATCGCGCCGCCACCTCACACCTTCGCATCCAGTATCAGTGCTCCTCGCAGCACGTGAACACGCCGCTGCATCCTGTGGCCGGCCAGCTGCGGCACGCCGCCGGCATCGACGGTGCCGACAGCCCGGCAGAGGCCTATGGAAAGCTGGCGCGGTTCCTGGCGGCCGGCGGGATCACCGATCCGCGCGCCCGCCTGATCGCGCCACTGCTCGGCATCGAGGTCGAGGGCGACGGCGGCGGGACCGGCCTGCCGCCGTCGGAGCGACGCGACCGCCTGCTGGCGACGTTGCTCGACTTCATCGAAGGCCTGAGCCGGACGCAGCCGATCTTCCTGCTGGTCGAGGACGCCCATTGGATCGACCCGACGACCCAGGAGCTGGTCGACCGCGCCGTGGCGCGCCTGGCGGATTGGCCGGTGCTGGCAGTCGTCACCTTCCGACCGGATTACCAGCCCAAATGGTCGGGTGACGTGGTGGCAGCGCGGTTGGCGCTCAACCGGCTGACGCGCGCCCAGGTGGCTTCGATGCTGCGACTGCTGGCCGCCGGCAAGGCGCTGCCCAATGCGGCCGTTGAGCACATCGTCGGCAAGACCGACGGCGTGCCGCTGTTCGTCGAGGAAATGTTCCGCGGCCTGAAGGAGACGGGTTTCCTGGTCGAGGACGGCGAATCGTTCCGGCTGGCCCGTCCGCTGGACGCGGGGGCCGTGCCGGCAACCTTGCAGGACTCGCTGATGGCGCGGCTTGACCGGCTGGCTTCGGTGAAGACAGTGGCGCAGGTGGCGGCGGTGATCGGCCGGAAGTTCTCGGGCCGGCTCCTGGCCGCGGCGCTGGAAATGGCGGACGACGAGTGCCTTGCCGCTCTGGACCAGCTGGTCAAGCAACAGCTGGTCGTGCGCCGCGGCGGCGCGCGGCGGGATTCCTACAGTTTCCGGCACGCGCTGATCCGCGACGCCGGCTACAACAGCCTGCTGCGTCGCCAGCGCCAGCAGTGGCATGCCCGCATTGTCGGGGCGCTGGAACGCACCGAACCGGCGACGGTGGCGACCCAGCCCGAGCTGGTGGCGCGCCACCACCAGGAGAGCGGCAACGTCGAGGCCGCCCTGAAACACTGGTCGGCCGCCGCTGAACTTGCGGAAAGGCGCACCGCGCCGCGCGAGGCCGCACAGCA
>DATFGV010000442.1:0-5033 GCA_035249115.1 Vineibacter sp. | reverse complement strand
ATCAGGATCTGCTGCCACTGCACCAGCAGCGGCCGGAACGGGCCCATGACCACCGAGACGATCAGCGACAGGGCGGCGATTTTGGGCGCGGCCGCGAACAGCGCGGTGACCGGCGTCGGCGCACCTTCGTAGACGTCCGGCGTCCACATGTGGAACGGCACGGCCGAGATCTTGAACACCAGGCCGGCCAGCACGAAGACCAGGCCGATGACGGCGCCGGTCGACACCTGTCCCGCCAGGAAGCCGCGCGCCAGGTTGGGGAAGCTGGTGGTGCCGGCAAAGCCATACACCAGCGAGGCGCCGTACAACATCATGCAGGAGGCGACGGCGCCGAGCACGAAGTACTTCAGGCCCGCTTCGCTCGAACGCGCATCGTCGCGCTGGAAAGCGGCGGTGACGTACAACGCCAGCGACTGCATCTCCAGGCCGAGGTACAGCGTCATCAGGTCGTTGGCCGAGATCATGACCAGCATGCCCAGCGTCGCCAACAGGACCAGAACCGGGAACTCGAACCGCCAGACGCCGGCCCGCATGAAGAAGCCCCGCGACATGACGATGGCAATGGCCGCCGCCAGCAGCGACAGCGCCTTCATTGCCTTGGTGAAGGCGTCGACCAGGAACAGGTCGTTGAACGCGGCGCCATGATCCAGCCGGAGCACCAGGAAGATCGCGACTGCCATGCTCGCGACGCTCAGCCAGGACACCAGGTCGGCACCCTTCTCGCCGCGGAAAGCACCGATCATCAGCAGAACCATCGCGGCCGCCGCGAGGAAGATCTCGGGCGCCGCCAGGGTCCAGTTTTCCAGTCCCGCCGTCATGATCCTCACCGACCCAGCATCGCGGTCGCCTTGGCCGCCTTGAGCGCCGCCTGGTAGTCGGCGATCAGCTTGCCGACCGAGGCGTCCATGATGTCGAGGAACGACGCCGGATAGACGCCCATCCACACCGTGACCAGCACCAGCGGCGCGAACACCGCCACTTCGCGCAGGTTCATGTCCGGCATGCGCCGTACCTCATCGCGCGTGATGGTGCCGAAGATCACCTTGCGATAGAGCCAAAGGGCGTAGGCGGCGCCCAGGATCATGCCGGTGGCGGCGATCGACGCCACCCAGGTGTTGGCCTTGAACGCGCCGACCAGCACCAGCAGCTCACCAACGAAGCCCGACAGGCCGGGCAGGCCGACGCTCGCCATGGTGAAAACCATGAACACCAGGGCGTATTTCGGCATGTTGTCGGCCAGCCCGCCGTAGTCGGCGATTTCGCGGCTGTGCAGGCGGTCATAGACGACGCCGACGCACAGGAACAGGGCGGCCGACACCACGCCGTGGCTCAGCATCTGGAAGATGGCGCCCTGCACGCCCTGGACGTTGACCACGAAGATGCCGATGGTGACGAAACCCATGTGCGCCACCGACGAGTACGCGATCAGCTTCTTCATGTCCTCCTGCGCCAGCGCCACCAGCGAGGTGTAGACCACGGCGATGCACGACAGGCCGAAGACCAGCGGCGCGAAATACTCCGACGCCAGCGGCATGATCGGCAGCGAAAAACGCAAGAAGCCGTAGGCCCCCATCTTCAGCAGCACGCCCGCCAGGATCACCGAACCGGCAGTCGGCGCCTGGACGTGCGCGTCGGGCAGCCAGGTGTGGACCGGCCACATCGGCACCTTGACGGCGAAGGAGGCGAAGAACGCCAGCCACAGCCAGAACTGCCACTCGAACGGCAGCTTGCCGAAGTTCATCGCCTCGACCACGTCGGTGCTGCCGACCTGCCAGTAAATGGCGATGATCGCCAGCAGCATCAGCACCGAGCCGGCAAGGGTGTAGAGGAAGAACTTGAAGGCGGCATAGACGCGGTCCTTGCCGCCCCACACCCCGATGATCAGGAACATCGGGATCAGCACGCCCTCGAAGAACAGGTAGAAGACCACGAAGTCCAGCGCGCAGAACATGCCGACCATCAGGGTCTCGAGCGCCAGGAAGGCGACCATGTACTCGCGCACCCGCTTCTCGATCGCCGTCCAGCTCGCCAGCACGCACAGCGGCGTGAGGAAGGTCGACAGCAGCACGAAGAACATCGAGATGCCGTCGACGCCCATGTGGTAGGAGATGCCGTAGGTCGGCACCCAGTCCAGTCGCTCGACGAACTGGAAGCCGGGGTTCTTCGGGTCGAACTTCAGCCACAAAACCAGCGACACCACGAAGGTGACCAGCGACGTCCACAGCGCGGCGTAACGGGCATTCTTGGCACCGGTCTCGTCGTCGCGGCAGACGGCCAGAATCCAGGCCGCGCCGACCAGCGGCAGGAAGGTGACCAGCGACAGGATCGGCCAGGTCGACATCTACGAGCGCCCACGCGAAAGCATGTACCAGCTGACCAGCAGGGCTACGCCGATCAGCATGGCGAATGCGTAGTGGTAGAGATAGCCGGTCTGCGCCCGTCCCAGGATGTTGGACATGCGGTTCGCGCCGGCGGCGAGTCCGTTCGGCCCGATCCCGTCGATGATGCCGATATCGCCCTTCTTCCAGAACTGGTTCCCCAGCCACAGGGCCGGCCGTACGAACAGCGCGTCGTACAGCTCGTCGAAGTACCACTTGTTGTAGAACAAGCGATGGATCGCCGGGAAGGCGTTGACCATCATCCGCGGCAGGTCGGCCTTGGACCGGACATAGAACTGGTACGCAAGCGCGATGCCGGCAACACCCATCACCACCGGCAGCAGCTTGACCAGCCACGGCACCTCGTGGGCGTGGTGCAGCGCTTCCTTGCTCGAGGCCATGGCGATCGATCCGCGCCAGAACGCCTCCCAGCCGTCGCCGACAAACACGCCGTAGCCGATCCCGCCGGCCACGACCGCGCCCGCAGCAAGCACGTAAAGCGGCACCAGCATCACCATCGGTGACTCGTGGGCGTGTTCGTAGTGGTGATGGTCGTGCGGCTTGCCGTAGAACGTCAGGAACATCAGCCGCGCCGAGTAGAAGGCGGTCATGAAGGCGCCGGCGATGCCCAGCCAGAAGGCGTAGAAGCCGACGCCGGAGTGGGCGCCGTAGGCGGCCTCGAGGATGATGTCCTTTGAGTAGAAGCCGGCCATGCCGATGCCGTGGCCGAGCACGATGGGAATCCCGATGCCGGCCAGCGACAACGTCCCGATCCACATCAGCCAGAAGGTCTGCGGGACCTTGTCCTTCAGCCCGCCCATGTGCCGCATGTCCTGCTCATGGTGCATGGCGTGGATCACCGAGCCCGAGCCGAGGAACAGCAGCGCCTTGAAGAAGGCATGGGTCATCAGGTGGAAGATACCGGCGCCGTAAGCGCCGACGCCGCAGGCGAAGAACATGTAGCCGAGTTGGCTGCAGGTCGAATAGGCGACCACGCGCTTGATGTCGAACTGGGTGAGGCCGATGGTGGCAGCGAAAAACGCGGTCGAGGCGCCGACCACCGTCACGACGTCGAGCGCAGTTTGCGACAGCTCGAACAGCGGCGACAGGCGCGCCACCATGAAAATGCCGGCGGTCACCATGGTGGCAGCATGGATCAGGGCCGACACCGGCGTCGGACCTTCCATGGCGTCGGGCAACCAGGTGTGCAGCCCGAGCTGGGCCGACTTGCCGCAGGCGCCAACGAACAACAGCAGGCAGATCGTGGTCAGCGCCGGCACCTCGGCGCCGAGGAACGAGAAGCTCATCTTGGCGAGCTCGGGGCCAAGCTTGAAGATGGCGTCGAACTGCACCGAGTTGGTCAGCATGTAGACGGCGAAGATGCCCAGCGCGAAGCCGAAATCGCCGACCCGGTTGACCAGGAACGCCTTGATCGCGGCGGCATTGGCCGACGGCCGGTCGTACCAGTAGCCGATCAGCAGGTAGGACGCGAGGCCGACCCCTTCCCAGCCGAAGAACAGCTGCACCAGGTTGTCGGCGGTCACCAGCATCAGCATGGCGAAGGTGAACAGGCTGAGATACGCCATGAACCGCGGAATGCCGGGGTCCTCGGCCATGTAGCCGATCGAATACAGATGCACCATCGCCGACACGGTGGTGACCACGATCAGCATCACCGCCGTCAGCGTGTCGACCCGCACCGCCCAGGCGCCGTCGAAGGTGTCCGAGGCGATCCACGTGGCGATGCGGTAGGTGCCGCCACTGCCGCCGAAGCCGACCTTGAACAAGACGATCCACGACAGCACGGCGCTGACGATCAGGCCGAGTGTGGTCACCCACTGCGCCCCACGGTCGCCGATCGCGCGGCCGGCGAAGCCCGCGATCAGGGCCGCGATCAGCGGCAGGAAGACGATGGCCTTGACGAGGAATTCCATGGATCCGTCGGTGCGCCGGCAGTCCGGCCTCACCCTTTCATCAGGTTGATGTCTTCGACGGCGATGGTGCCGCGGTTCCGGAAGTAGACGACCAGGATCGCCAGCCCGATCGCCGCCTCGGCCGCCGCCACGGTGAGCACGAACATCGCGAATATCTGGCCCACCAGGTCTCCGAGATGCGCCGAGAAGGCCACCAGGTTGATGTTGACCGCCAGCAGCATGAGCTCGACCGACATCAGGATGACGATGACGTTCTTGCGGTTCAGGAAGATGCCGAAGATGCCGAGCGTGAACAGAATCGCCGCCACGGTCAGGTAGTGCGCCAGGCCGATGGTCATGACGAGGCCCCCTCGCCGATGCGGGCCTTGACCAGCACCACCGCCTCCTCGCGCCGCCGGCCGATCTGGTCGGCCACCCGCTGGCGGCGCACGCCCGGGCGACTGCGCAGGGTGAGCACAATGGCGCCGATCATGGCGACCAGCAGCACCATGCCGGCCGCCTGGAACAGGAACATGTACTCGGTATAGATCAGCCGCCCGAGCGCTTCGGTGTTGCCGACCTTGGCTAGCTCGGGAGTCTTGGCCCCCAGCGCCTCCTTGGCGACCGGCGACACCGACCAGGCGCCCAACGCCAGCAACAGCTCTGCGAACAAAGCCGTGCCGACGGCCGCACCGATCGGCAAGTACTTCAGGAAGCCCTGGCGGAGCTCGGCGAGGTTGAT
>DATFGV010000441.1:0-13350 GCA_035249115.1 Vineibacter sp. | reverse complement strand
GGTCCCTCGACTGCGCCGCGCCAAGCGCGGCTTCGCTCGGGACGACGGAGCACCGATTGCGCAACGTCGATCCAGCGCCAACTCTCACCGCGTGGCGAAGCCGGTGAAGGTGTGCGGGATGCGGTGGATATCGGCGATCAGCTCGCGCATCAGGCCAGCCGGCGTGTCCGGCGCGAAGTTGATGTCGACGGAGTCCGCGACGCCGCCGTAGCGCTTGGCGACGACGCCCGCGATCTCCTTGTAGGTGCCGCAGGCGGCGAACTCGCGCACGATGTCGTCGGACACCTGCGCCGCCATGTCCTTCCACTGGCCCTTAACCGACATGTCGTGCAGCTTCAGCCCCAACTCCTGCAGGCCATGCAGCTCCAGGATCGGCATGTAAGTGCGGGTCGAGCCATAGAAGCCGAAGCGGTAGCGATACCAGTCCATCGCTTTGGCGACGGACGCTTCATCCGGACCAGTGGCGATGAAGCCGCCGCCGTGGATGTCGAAGTGCTCGCGCTTGCGGCCGCCGCGCGCCATGCCATCGCTCATGCGCGGCATACACACCTGCTCGAGATAGCGCCTCGAGCAGATCGGATGCAGGCGCACACCGTCGGCGACCTCGCCGGCGACCCGCAGCATCGCCGGTCCGACCGCCGAAATGGTCACCGGCACCATGGGCAGGCCGGTGGGCTCGGGTGAGAAGTCCGGCGTCATCAGGCTGAGCTTGTAGTGCTGGCCCTCGTAGCGCAGCTTCTCGCCGGTCTCCCAACACCGCCAGACGGCGCGCATCGCCTGGATGTATTCGCGCATGCGCGGCGCCGGCGGGCTCCATGGCACGCCGAAACGCCGCTCGTTGTGACCCTTTACCTGGCTACCCAGCCCGAGCACGAAGCGGCCCTTGGTGTTGGCGTGCAGGTCCCAGGACTGGGTGGCCATCACCGTCGGACTGCGCGGGAAGGAGACGGCGATGTTGGGTGTCAGCTCGAGCCGCTGCGTCGCCATGCCGGCGAACGCCAGCGGCGCATACCAGTCGTGACCGGTGTCGAGGGTGTAGACGGAGTCGAAACCGGCGGCTTCGGCCTCCTGCGCGAACGGTCCGGCCGTGCGCCAATCTTTCATCGGCAATGCCGTGAACACCCGCATGATCCGCACTCCCCAGCCATCATTCGACGCCAATGCGCGGCGTCGGTCGACTAGACCGCAGCCACGGCCGATGGGCAAGCCGGCGCATTCCGTATCACGGATCGCACGACACCCTCGCGCGGCGCTTGCCAGGTGCGGTCGCGCGCGGCCTGATGCAGCGCGCAGAGCAGGGGAGACGCGTCGTGCCCAAGATCGTGCGGCTGGAGTTCATCGGCCTGGAGTACGTCATGCCACCCGAGAAGGCGTTCGGCATGTCGCGCGCCATCGGCAACAGGCGCATGGGCGGGCTGGTGACGATCGAGACCGATGCCGGCGTGGTCGGCACCGGCGAGGCATTTGGCGAACCGCGCGTGACCAAGGCCTATTTCGACATGCTGCAGCCGCTGTTCCGCGGCCGCTCGATCTACGATTTCGACCAGGTCGAGGCCGGCATCCGCAACCGCATGTACCATCTCGGCGCGCAGAACCAGCTGACGGCCTGCCTGTCGGGTATCAACCTGGCGCTGTGGGACGCGATCGGCAGGACACACGGCGTGCGGGTCTGCGACCTGATCGGCGGTTGCGCCACGAACTGGTTGCCGGTCTACGCCTCGACCGGCTTCTTCTCGAATGACCCGGCCAACCAGCTCGAGCAGCAGATGGCCGACGTCACGGCGCATCCTTATGTCGGTGCCAAGATCAAGATCGGCCGCGGCCCGGCCGACGATGCGGCGCGCTGCAAGCGGGCGCGCGACATGCTGGGCGATCGGGCGCTGCTGATCGTCGACGTCAACGGCAACTATACGGTCGACATGGCGCTGGCCTCGATCCGCGCCATCGAACGCTACGACATTCACTGGCTGGAGGAGCCGCTGCCGCCGGGCGACCTGCGTGGCTATGTGGAGCTGCGGGCGCGTTCGCCGATCCCGATCGCTGCTGGCGAGGCGCACTACACGCTGCGCGACTTCCGGCCGCTGATCGAAGGGCGCTGCGTCGACATCGTGCAGCCGTCGATCCCGACGGTTGGCGGCCTGACCGAGGCCAAGCGCATCATGACCCTGGCGCAGGCGGCGAACCTTCGGGTGTCGCCGCATGCCTGGGGCGGCGCCGTCGGCCTGGCGGCAGCCTTGCATCTGGTCGCGTCGATGCCGCCCAATCCGCATGGCGACAACATTCCGTTCCCGACGTTGGTCGAGTACGACATGAGCGACAACCCGCTGCGCAGCCGGCTATTGAAGTCGCCGATCGAGCTGCGCGACGGCCACCTGCTGCTGCCCGAGGGACCTGGTTTAGGGGTGACGCTGGATGAAGCGACGATCGAGCGCCATCGCGTTTGCTGACCGCTGAAGTGGCCTCCAGAATACAAACCATCCAACCCTTGCCGCGCCGGTGTGGCGTTTCGGGCGGCCTCCACCTTGTCGGTAGGCCTATCGCCGTGAGCCCACAGGCAAGTTCAACGTCTGCCGCTACCGCCAGAGTCACCACAACGGATAGATGTTCGGATCGTCGTCCTTGGAAGGCCGCCGTGCCCTCAGACGCGCGAGGTAGGATGCCAGGGCGCGTCTCCAGCGGGGCTCGACATCGAGTGCCTGATCGGCTTGCAACCGCGGAAGCCGAGGCTGGGGCGTCCATTCTTCGGCAATGCACGTGCGATCAAGCCGCGCGGCCAGCGATCGCAGTACCGGGTGCGCCAACGCGCCATCGCCGTCGAAGACGAAACCGGGTGGCGGTGCGATCGCGAATGTCGTTTGCGCCAGCCCGAGATGCTCTTGGGCCAACAGCATGTTTTTCAGGGCGTTGAGCCAGCACAATTCGTCGTTCATGTAGCGGCCAAACCAACGTTGGCTCCGCGCATATCGGCGATTTGTAGTCAGGGCGCTTGGCGGGCTCGTCACCCCCAGCTCGACAAGGCGGCTTTTGGCGAGGAACCGTGTGACGAAATGCTCGGCCGCGCCGGGGTCGGCAAAAGCGACGAGGACGATGTCGGGTTGGTAGCCCCGGGACTCGGCCAGGAGCTTGCGCACGAGGGCGTCGTTTGACGTGCCCGTCAGGATCGGGTCGTGAATTGTCGCCCCGCACCGCTCCGCGTCCCGGTAGCGCGTCTTGAACACCCGGCAGAAGGACTCCGTGCAGGCGCAGTCGTGGATTTCGCCTTTGCAACCGCAGCGACGCACACCGATCACCAACACCTTCCGGCTCGCCGTTGAAGCGCCGACCACGATCGGCGCATTGGCCGCTTGCGCCACCGGTGGCCCTGCCGCCTTGACCGGTGGAATTGGCATCCAGTCGAGCAATCTGCCGACCAACTTCACCTGGCTCTTCGGCCCGGGATGGGCGTCGCCTTTCTTGATCGCGTCGACCCTGATGCCGCGCGAGAGGATGGAGACAGGACAAAGCCTTGTCTTGTCGATGCGCAACGCGAAATCGCGCAGCGCCGGCGTGCTCGAGATCGGCGAGCGGAAGAATTGCCGGGCGGTCTCCCATATAAAGACATACGGGATACCGCGACGCTTCAGTGCGCATTGGACGAGATACATGTTCTTGAGCGTATCAAGCAGGCTCCCGCGGTAGGTGTATTGCTGCAGATAGCGCCGTCCGGGCGGAAGGATTTCGCCGGATCCGGCCGGTTCCTGCCGGCTCCAGCTGCCGAGATGTTCGGTATCGTTGGACCAGCGCGCGTCGCGTCCGAGGTATTCGGTGCGCTGGTGGTGAGTGAAGTGGATGACGGCCAGGTCGGGTTGCATGCGCTCGCACTGTTCGACTACGGTGCGGGCGATGAAGCTGTTGGACGCGCCAAGTTGCGAAAAGTTCTGCAGGCTGATTTGCGAGCGTCGCAGAGACAGCCTCGGCGCCATGGCCTGTTTGAGCAGGTAAGGCCAGGTTTGACCGTATCGAAGCCCCGACCCGAAGGTATAGCTGCAACCAAACACGAAAAGCTTGAACGGCGCGCCGCTATTGAAGTCTTCGCCACGGTAGCCAAGCGCGTTGAAACGATAGACATGTTCGCCGGCCTTCGGATCAAAGTCGGGCGAATCGGAAGCGACAAAGCGGCCGTGCCTGCTCAGATAGGCCAGTCTGCTCGTTGGATGATTGAGACTACCAAGGTAAGGAGCGAGCGTTTGTTCGAGCAAAATCGCCATCCTTACCGTTTACTTGGCGCACGTCGGCGCGCATTTCGCGCGACGTTCGAGCAAGCTGTCACGGACGCAAGGGGGCCTCAAGCTTGCCTCACGGTCGCGGCTGGCGCCGGGGCATGTCCGCGACTTCGTCCTGGGCTGCCGCCGGGAGGCACATAGATTCAATTCGGTTGGCGGATCTGAAACACAAGGCGCCTCTCTCCCGCCTATTCGACCGGCACGAAGATGCAGTGCCGCAGCTTGCCGTCGATCGCCTTGGACAGGTGGCCCTTGCCGGTCGTGTCCTCGACCAGGATCACCTCGCCGGCGCCGATCACGCGGGCTTCGCCGTCGCTGGCGGTGATCTGAACGCCGGCATCGAGATTGATGATGTACTGCAGCCGTGGCGCCGGGTGCCAGTCGAGGTCGTAGGTCGGCGGTACCTGGCGAAATATGATGCCGGTGGCCGGCAGGCGGCGTGACAGCTTGCCGCCCGGCGTTTCCTCGACCCATTCGACCTCGATGTCGCGGAAATGCGACTCGCCCTTGGCGTCGGTGTAGAGGTTGTGGATGCGCATGAAGGTGTCCTCGCGACGGATGTCATGGAAAGACTAGCCATGGCCGCGGCTCGGCGAAAGACCGCAATCGCCACGCTATGGTCGCGCCCGGCGGAGCGCGGCGTCGCCAAGATGGGAGCGTCCCGATGAACATCAAGGACCTGGTCGCGATCGACGTGCACACCCATGCCGAGGTGTCGAGCCTGCAGCCGCCCGACGCGCTGTGGCAACCGTTCGAGGAGGCCGCCAATCTTTGTTTCAAGGTCGGCAAGCGCCCGACGATCCAGGACACCGTCGCCTACTACCGCGAACGCAAGATCGGCCTGGTCATGTTCACGGTCGATTCGGAATTCGAGATCGGTGCCCGGCGCATCTCCAACCAGGAGATCGCCGACGCGGCCGCTGCCAATGCCGACATCATGATCGCTTTCGCCAGCGTCGATCCGCACAAAGGCCGCCTGGGGGGGCGCGAGGCGACGAGCATGATTGAGGCCGGTGTGGTGCGCGGCTTCAAGTTCGACGGTGCAAGGCTTCTTCCCGAACGACCGCATGGTGTACCCGCTGTACGAGGTCATCGCCGCCCACCAGCTGACGGCGACCTTCCACAGCGGCCATTCCGGGATCGGCACCGGCATGCCGGGCGGTGGCGGGCTGCGACTGAAATGCTCCAACCCGATGTACCTCGACGACGTGGCGGCCGACTTGCCGGACATGACAATCATCATCGCCCACCCGTCGTGGCCGTGGCAGGACGAGGCGCTGTCGGTGTGCCTGCACAAGCCCAACGTCTTCATCAACCTGTCGGGCTGGTCGCCCCGATACTTTCCGCCCGAGTTGGTGCGCTATGCCAACGGCCAGCTCAAGCACAAGATGTTGTTCGGTTCGGACTACCCGCTGATCGCGCCGGACCGCTGGCTCCGGAACTTCCGGGATGCGGGGTTCAAGCCCGAGGTACATGACCTGATCCTGAAGGGCAACGCGAGTGGCGCATTGCGGCTTGCCATGACGTGACAGGATCGGGCGCCAATCGTCTGACAACGGCTCGATCATCAGCTGCGTTGCCGATCCAACGTTCGGCAAAAAGGTATTGAGCAGATGCAAGGAATCAGAATCTGCTCATTTCATTGCGTTGAAGTGTGATTTGGACGTAAACTGGCACCGCGAAAGCGCGGGTGTGCTAGCCGGGGTGCGAAACGCCGAGCCGCGGCCGATAGGCATCGGGGACGGGATTGGCGGCGGGCGAGTGCCTGCGGTCGGGTCAACCAAGTTAGTGCCAGCAGATGCGGTGGGCGCCAGGTCGCCCGCGCAGCAAGCGTGATCGCGGAGGTGGCATAGGCGGCCTCCATCCGGGTAAGTACGACAGGCCGGCGAACGGCGTAGATCGGAACAATTGCCGCCCACGCGCTCGACGCTGACGCGGCGACATCGGGGCTATGAGCCGATGCGGTCAAGTGATCGGCGGGCCGGCATGGGGATGTGCGTGGCTAGGGGCGGGTTGTTGTGGTTGGCGCTTGTGTGCATCGGGCTGGCGACGGGCCCGGTAAGCGTGGCGCATGGCCAGGCGCCGCCGGCCGCCACGACAGATCGTGCGGCATATGACGCGGCGTTCAAGGCCATGATGGCCGATCCCGGCAATCTTCAGAAATCGTTCACCTTCGCGGAGCTGGCGATCAAGGTCGGGGACTTGGAAGGCGCCGTGGCGGCGCTGGAGCGGATGCTGATCATCGCGCCCAACCTGCCGCGCGTGCGCCTGGAGTTGGGTGTGCTGTACTACCGCCTGGGCTCGTTCGAGACGGCGCGCAAGTACATCACCGAGGTGTTGGCGCTGCCCGACGTGCCGCCGCCGGTGCGCGAGCGCGCCCAGACCTTCCTGGCGGAGATCGACCGCCAGATCCGGCCGCACAAGTTTGCGGGGACGATCCTGTTCGGCTTTCGCTACCAGTCCAACGCCAACGCCGCGCCGACCGGGGGCCAGGTGCGTTTCGGCGGCTTTGACGCCCAACTCGACCGGCAATTCACCGCCAAGCGCGACTGGAATTCGTTCATCATCGCCAACGTGCAGCATCTCTGGGATCTGGGCACGCAGCATGGCGAGGCGATCGACACGCAGGCGACCGTTTACGCCGCGCGGCAATTCAAGAGCCGCGAGGTCAACCTGTTCTACGGCAGCGTCACGACCGGCCCGCGGCTGGCGTTGCTGCCCGAGCAGGCGCCGCAGCTCACCATTCGTCCCTATGTCGGCGTCGACTACGTGATCCTGGGGCAGGCGACGGAGTACATCGCGCCGGCCGTCGGCGTTGGCCTGGAGAAAAGGTGGAGGGACGTCACGGTCGGACTGAACGGCGAGGCGCGCTATCGCGACTACCACAACAGCGCCAGCAGGTCGACCAACGATTTCCGTACCGGCTGGGACAAGGCGGTGCGGCTGACCGGCGAGTGGCGCCCGACTCCCTGGCTGACCCTCGGCGCGATCGTCGGCGGCGGTCGCTTCGACGCCAACCAGCGTTTTGAGAGCTATGACGAGTGGCTGGTGGGCGCCAGCGCACAGGTGACGTTCGGGCGACCGTCGTGGGCTCCCGACGATCCGTTCGGCCTGGCCCTGTCGGCGGCGCGCGTCTGGGACGACTACCGGCGGCCCGATCCGGCCATCGACCCGGCTGTGACCCGCCGCGACCGCGAGTGGCGCCTGTCGGCCACGGCGCAAATCCCGATCGCGGACCGTCTTGCGGTCGTCGTACAGGGGGCGCGCAATTCGCGGACTTCGTCCTTGCCGAATTTCGACTACACCAACTACATCGCCATGGTCGGCTTGACCTGGCGCTTCTAGGCGGCGTGAGCCGCGAGAGGTGACGCTATGAGCAACACTTCGCTGAACCGGCCGCTGCGCGCCGCCGTGCTGTCGACGTTGTGCCTCGCCGCCATTGCATGGCCGGGCGCGGCAACGGGTCAGGTCGGGGTCACCAGCTCCAGCATCGGCCGGCCCTTGGGCACTCCGCCGACACAGAAGGAGCGGATCCTGTACGTCGGCACCGACGTGTACACCAACGAGGCGATCCGCACCGGGGCCGACGACCGGGCACACGTGCTGTTCACCGACGGGACCGCGCTGAGCATCGGCCCCAACAGCCAGCTCGCGATCGACCGCTACGTCTACGATCCCGACAAGCGCACCGGCAACCTGGCGGTGACCGTCAACAAAGGCGTCTTCCGCCTCGTCGGCGGCAACATCACCAAGTCGTCCGAGGCCGTCATCACCACGCCGGCCGCGACCATCGGCGTGCGCGGCGGCATCAGTGTCGTCGATGCGACCACGCCCGAGTCTGTGAAGGCGTTCTTCCTGTTCGGCGAGTTCATGCGGGTCAGGAACGCCGCTGGTGAGCAGATCGCGCGGCGGCCAGGGTCGATCGTCGACATTATCTCCGGCACGGGGCCGGGCGGACCGCGCGTGGCGACGCGCACGGAGCTGGCTTTCGCCAAGGCGCCGCTGGAGCGGCCGTCGGGCGGACCGGCGGCACCGGGTGCCGGTACGCCAACCGCCGCCTCGATCGACCAGGCCCTGGCGCAGTCCGGGGTAGGCGCCGCCAACTCCGGCCAGGCGCCCAGCGCCATCGCGCCCCCCGGTGACGCGAATTCGGGTGTGACAGCGGCGGGGGTGCCTGAGGGTGGTGTTTCGGACGCCGCCGGCCGTTCCGGCCAGCGTCTGGTGCAGCCGCCGCCGAGCGCTCCCGTCGGCGTACCGTTCCAGGGCCGGTTCCTTGCCGATCCGCCGAACTCAGACTTCAATCCGGCGACCCTGGCCGCGGCACGGCACCCCGAGTTCAACACGGCGCTGTCAAGCAGCAGTATTGTCGGCGGCACGACCCTGGTGCTGGGCACCGAGTCGGGCGCCTCATTCACGCTTCCATGGGAGCCTGGCGCCGGCCTCCTGCTGTCGTCGGCCAATGCGAGTTCCAGCTTCGGCCCGCTCAACGGTGTTGGCCTGGTCGCGCCCGGCGGCGACTTCTTCATCTACGTGTTCTCGCCCGAGGGCAATTCCGAGCAGGTCGGCGGCGTCTTCGGTGGCACGCAGACGCCTACGGCGTCGTTTCCAACGTCGGGATTCGGTGCGCATGCCCTGATTGGCATCCACACCGCATCGTTAGTGTCGGCGACGCCGTTCATCGGCGACTTTGATGCGGCCCGTCCGGCGGTGCTCAACGCGTACAATTCGCCGCTGCTGTCGGTCTATTCGACCAACGTGCATGTCGCCGGCGTCGCGAGTTCGCCGACCCCCGATCAGCGCGCGCTGGCCATGCAGGCCTCGTTCGGCGTGTTCGGTCAGGGAGGGACGCAGTCGTCCTACCTCGGATTGATCCTCGCGGGCTACACCACGGACTACACCAAGCCCGACGCGCTGGTCCTGTCGGGCGGCTATCAGGGTTCGCTGCGCACGTCGTCGAGCGATCGGCTGGTCGTGCTGCAGTCGGCGGCGTCGACCATGGAAACCAGGACCGGCACCGCGATCTACGGCGCCAACGGCGAGTTCATGGTGCTGGGGCCCGACGCCGTCGTCACCACCGGCGTCAACGCCAGCCAACGCACGACCCAGGCGGCAGGGCGTTCGCCCCATGAACTCGGGTCGCCGGGGAGCGACTACTATCCTGTCGCGCTGGCGTTGCCGGTGCCGGTGCCCGAGGGAGTCGGCACGCGACGCACCAGCCAGACGTTGTCGGGTTACGCCGGCAGTAACGTCGAGGTGCGCCGGGCCAACGGCGATTTCTTCGAGTACGGCATGCGCAGCCTGTCGCCCGGCGACGTCAGCATCACGACCAATGCCGGCACCAACCTGGTACAGGCGACGCTGCGCATGCTGGTCAACGACGAGACGGGCAATGACGTCACGCTCCAAATGGGGGGCCTGACGCCAAGCCCGAAAGTCACGTCGGCCTTCATCGACGACGCCAATTTCGCGGCGACGCAGAGCGCCACGACAGAATCGACCTACGCCGGTGGCAATCCGGCGACCGCCCGGGTCATTGCGGTCACGCAATCGACGGTACCGGTGCAGAACTTCCTGCCCGAGGGCGTGTCGTTCTGCGCCTGCGAGTACCTGACCTGGGGCTACTGGGCGGGCGAGGTCCAGTATGCCAGCGGCCCCCGGGCCGGCCAGACCGACCGCATGCACCTTGGGACGTGGGTGGCCGGTCAGCTCAGCGACGTCGTGCAGATCCCGACGATGGGGACCGCCACCTACAACGGCCACATCGTCGGCAACGTCGCCAGCAGCGGCCAGCACTATCTGGCCGCCGGCGCCTACAAGAACGTGTGGAACTTCGGTGCGCGCACCGGCGCTGTGACGATCACCAAGTTCGACGGCGTGACCTACAGCGGCATGACGTCGGCGCCGATCACCAACGCGCGCGACTTCACGGGTGCGTTTGCCAGCTCGGGGCGCTTTGTCGAGATGAACGGCTCGTTCTTCCGCAGCCCGTCCGATCCCGTCGCCTACCAGGCCGGCAGCTTCCGCATCTTCGGCGAGGGCTACAAGGCGACCGGAATCTTCGCCGGCCAGCGATAGGCGGCGCGGCGATTCATCGATTGGGGGCTGCCGGAACCGATCGCGGAGGCGGTCGGGGCTGATTTTCAGGTCCCCAAAGATGCCGCCGACAATATTGCGCGAATAGAATCGCGTCATGACGTAATGCGGAAACCGGCCGGCTATGGTCGGTGAGCCGGCCGAAACGGGGCTGGAACGGTATGGACTGTGCCGTCGCTGTTGAGCCATGGTGGAAATGGCGGTACAGCGGATACGGACCTTCAATAAAGGCAGGTTCGACTTGCGCCCAGGTCGCGGACCGGCAGATTGTTGTCAGGCGATGGTGTTTGATGAAGACGCATTCGGCTGACGCGTGACGCCGTCGCGCGTCCGAAAAGCACGACCGGGGGCAAGGGATGAGCCCACTGATTGAGCATGCGGACGGCGGGCAGGCGGCCCGGATGATGATCCGCCATGCCGGCCGTGCCTTGGCGGCGCCGGCAGGGTGGCCGCATGGCGCCGTCGGCAGGTGCGCATGAGTTCCGCTCCGCTGGACTGCCCGCATTGTCGCGCAACGGTTCGGCGAGCGGACAAATACTGCGCCGCCTGTGGCTATGCGCTTTCGCAGCGCTGCAGCGGCTGTGGTGGAACGGTGCATTTTACCGAGCGGCGCTGCCCGTCTTGCAGTGCCGAATCGGCCGCGATCGACACCAGCGGCACGGTCGGCGCGACTGACGTGCGCACCGCCGGCGAGCGCACGTCGGCGGCGGCGACCATACCCGCGGCGGCGCAGAACGCCTTTGCAACCATCATGTTCCTCGACATCAAGGGGTCGTCTCTCATGATCGAGACGCTTGAGCCGGAGGCGGCGGCCGAGCTTCTCGACGGTATCCACGGGCGATTCACGCGATACATTCGAAGATTCGGCGGACACGTTGTCGCTTTCCAGGGCGACGGGTTGCTGGCGATCTTCGGCGCTCCCGAGCCGCGGGAGGATCACGCCGTCCGGGCGCTGCTGGCGGCTGTAGCGATTCGCGATGAGGCCGTGCGGCAGCCGCCAGGGCGGTCGCTGGCGGTTCGCATCGGCATTCATTCCGGCGATGTCTTCATCCGGACAGTGCGCACCGACTTCTCTGATGATTTCGACGCCATGGGCCTGACGGTCCACATCGCCAAGCGACTCGAGGAGGTCGCGGAGGACAATACGATCCACACCTCGCACGCCACCTATCGGCTGGCGCGTCATCAGTTCGGGTTTGAAAATCTCGGATCGGTCAACCTCCGCGGCATGACGCACACGATCCAGGCGTTCCGTGTGCTTGGCTTCCGCCGTGCGCCGGAGGGCGATGCGTCCGGCGCGGCGAGCCACAGCCCGATCCTCGGGCGTGACTTCGAGCTGGCGGGACTATCCCGGACACTGAGCCTGGCGCTGGGCGGGCGGGGCCAGGCGTTGGTGTTGCTGGGGGAGGCCGGCATCGGAAAATCGCGCCTTGCGCACGAACTGGCCGAAATCGCCGCCGGCAATGGCGCGGTTGCCCTGGTCCACGAAGAGGTGATGCAGGGGCTGGCGCATACCTATTCGATGGTGACGCGCCTGCTGGCGCGCCTGGAGCAGGTGGCGGCGACCGACGGGCCGCCGCCGGCCGAACGGCTGATGTACAATCGTCACGAGATCGTCTTCGGCTCGGGGGAGGCCGCGCCGGGTGCAGCGCGGACGCCGGCGGCAGGCAAAGGGGTGCCGGCCTCGCCAACGGATTTCGAACGGGAGCTGCGTTCCGACCTGCTAACCGTGCTCGAGCGGCTGAGTCGGCGACAGCCGCTGGTGCTGATTGTCGACGACGCCCAATGGGTCGACCCCGAGTCGCTGCAAATCCTGCTTCAGACGATCGCGCTGCTGGGCGATTCCCGGGTGTTGATGTTGATCTGTACGCGCGATCTCGGCGCCATGCCGGGTTTGGCCGATATCGGCAACATCAGCTTCATGCGCGTGGAGCCGCTGGCTCCGGAGCAGAGCCTGGCCCTGTTCCGCGATCTGGCGCGCGGTCCATTCGAGGCGTCTGCCCTCGAAGCCCATGTCGGTTCCGTGACGGGCGGCAACCCGCTGTTCATCGAGGAACTGGCCTTCGCGGCGTCGATGGGAAGGTTCAGCAAGGCCGACGCAGCGGAACTGCTTGCCGACCAGGACATCGAGCCCGGTGGCCGCATCAGGTCGATCATCGTCGATCGCATCCATCACCTTGATGCCGATGTCCGGTCGCTGCTGCAGTGTGCCGCCCTGCTGCAGTTCGATTGCGGGCAGGACTTGCTGGCGGCGGTGGCCGACATGCCGGACGCGGGCAAGGCGTCGGCGGCGATCCAAACCCTATATGCGGCGGGATACCTGCGGCGGTCCCAAGCCGGCGACCAGCTTCTGTTCGGGCTGCGGCATTCGCTGCTGCGGCAGATAGTCGAGCGCGGCATCGTCAAACAGGAACGTCGGCGGCTGCATCGCCGCGTCCGAGACGTGCTCGGAAGTGACGGGCGCCTGGAGGAGTCGTTCGAAATCCTGGCCCACCACGCAACCCAGGCCGAGGATTGGGAGCGGGCAACCATCGACTGGCGCGAAGCCGGCCTGCGGGCGCTGGATGCGTCACTTTACAAGCACGGGGCGACATGCTTCGAACACGCGCTGGACGCTGCGGCCCATGAAACCGACGGTAACCGCCGCGGCCAGCAGCAAAACGAGATCCGCATGCGCCTGCGCCTGTGCCTGGCGCCGCTGGGCGACTATCGCCGGCTCTACTTCCACCTCAACCAGGTGTCGCATAGCGAGGCGTCTCCCGAGGATCCCGGGACCCGGCTGCAAGTGCTGGTGAGCCTGACGCACGTCGAAAACATCTGCGGCAACGTTCGGCTCAGCCGCGTCAAAGGGGTCGAAGCCCGGCGGCTGGCGCAGCGCATGGATCAACGTGGCGCCTTCATCGCGGCGACATACTTCCTCGCCCAGGGGCTCGAGTTTGGCGCCGACTATGCCGGATGCATCGACGTGGCCGCGACAGCGCTCAACGAGCTATTG
>DATFGV010000440.1:0-6903 GCA_035249115.1 Vineibacter sp. | reverse complement strand
CTGGCACAACCACTTCACCTCGAGCCTGATGAAGGTGGGATTCGCACCCGCCGTCTACCACCAGAACCTGCTGTTCCGACGACATGCGCTCGGCAACTTCGCGACCCTGCTGCGCGAGGTGGCCAAAGACCCGGCGATGCTGCGCTACCTCGACGGGGCGCAGAGCCGCGCCGGCCAGCCCAACGAGAACTTTGCCCGCGAGCTGCTGGAGCTGTTCACCCTCGGCGAGGGCCACTACAGCGAGGCCGACATCAAGGCCGCCGCCCGCGCCTTCACCGGCTGGAGCATCGATCGCGACACCGGCGCCTTCCGCTTCTATCCGGCGATCCACGACAACGGCGAGAAGACCTTCTTCGGTCGCAGCGGCAATTTCGACGGCGGCGACATCCTGTCGATGATCCTGGAAAAGCCGCAGGTGGCCGAGTGGATCGTCGGCAAGCTGTGGCGCGAGTTCGTCGCCCTGAAGCCGGACGCCGCCGAGATGAAGCGGCTGGCGGCCGTCTTCCGCGAGGCGCGCTACGAGCTGAAGCCGCTGCTGCGGACCATGTTCCTCAGCCCGACCTTCCGCGATGCCGCCAACCGCGGCGCGCTGATCAAATCGCCGGTCGAGCTGGTGGTCGGCACGATCCGTCTGCTGGGCCTGCCGGTGCCGGAGAAGACCCGACTGGTGCGCGCCCTGCAGGCGATCGGCCAGGTGCCGTTCGATCCGCCCAACGTCAAGGGCTGGCCCGGCGGCGAGGCGTGGATCACCACCAACACCCTGCTGATGCGCCAGCAGATCCTGCGGCGCATCATCGAGGCGACCACCGTGGCGCCGATGGGCGGCCCGATGCAGATGGGGCCGAGCAAGGCGGGCCGGCGCGCCGACCGGCGCGAGCAGATGGGCGACCGCGAGGAGGTCATGCAGCCGCCCGAACGCACGCCGGTCGAGGGCCGCAGCCTGCGTATGGCGGGCGACGGCGCCCGGCTCGGGCCGACCCTGGCCGGCGTCGATGCGCCGAGCCTGCAACGCGCCCTGTTGCCGGTGCCGCCGCAAGCCTCGCTCGACACGAACCTGTCGGCGGGAGAGGTCGTGGCGCGGCTGATGCTCGACCCCGGTTACCAGCTCAAGTAGGCGGCCGAGTGACAACGGAGCGTGCCATGTTTCGACGCGATTTCCTGCAGCTCTCCGCCGGTCTGTCGGTCGCCTTGGCCGCGCCCGGCGCGATGGCGCAAGGCAGGGCGCCCGCCGGTCCAGCAGCCGAGTCGGCGCCGGCAGGTGCGGCGCCGCGCTTCGACCGGATCCTGGTCCTGGTGGAGTTGAAGGGCGCCAACGACGGGCTCAACACCGTTATTCCCTACGCCGATCCGCTGTACGCCCAGCTGCGCGGCGGGCTGGCCATTCCGCGCGACCGCGTGGTGCAACTCGATCAGCGGGTCGGCCTGCATCCGGCGCTGAAGGGCCTGACCGAGTCATGGCAGGCGCGCGACCTCGCGATCGTCCAGGGCATTGGCTATCCCTATCCCAACCGTTCGCATTTCCGCTCGATCGAGATCTGGGACACCGCCTCGGCCAGCAGCCAGGTGATCAGCGAGGGCTGGATGGCACAGGCCTTCGCCGGCGTGCCGCGGCCGGCCGGCCGCAACCTCGACGCCGTGGTGATCGACACCAACGCGCTGCCGGCCACCGGCGGCGATCTGCGCTCGATCGTCATGCAGGACGCCGAGACCTTCCTCCAGCAGGCGCGGGCCATGCGCGACGGCGGCGCACAGCCGCCCGCCAACCCGGCGCTGGCGCACGTGATGAAGATCAGGGGCGAGATCCACGCCGCCTCGCTCGGCCTGGCCGAGCGCATGCGGGCGGCGCCCGAGCCGGCGCACGCCTATGGCAACGAGCCGTTCAGCCGGCAGCTGGCGCTGGCCACGCGCGTGATGATGGCCAAGGTGCCGGTGGTGGCGGTCAAGGTCGGCCTCGGCGGCTTCGACACGCACGCCCGCCAGCTCGGGCCACACGAGGTCTTGCTGGGCCAGCTGGGCGAAGGGCTGGCGCTGCTGCGCCGCAACCTGATCGCCGCCGGCCTGTGGCAGAACGTGCTGGTGATGACCTATTCCGAGTTCGGCCGGAGGGTGAAGCCGAATGCCAGTGGCGGCACCGACCATGGCGCGGCGGCGCCGCACTTCATGATGGGCGGCGCGGTGAAGGGCGGCCTGCACGGCGCCTATCCGTCGCTGGCCGACCTCCAGGACGGCGACCTCAAGCACAGCGTCGACTTCCGCGACGTCTTTGCCACCGTCGCGCGGCGCTGGTGGGGGCTGGGCTATACGTTCGGCCGGCGCAACCCGACGATGGTCGATTTCCTGGCGTGAGCACCGCGCGCCGGCGCCGCAGGACGCCGGCTGCCCGACCCGCTATGCTGGCGCAGGAGCGCCACGTAGCGGGCAGGGTTGGTTTTTCGTCGTCTTGAGCGCAGCCAAGAGTCTTGCGGTGATGGTGACAGGTCGGATGTTGCTGGTGACGGCTGGGACCGCGCCGCTCCAGCGGCGCTCATGATCCGGCGCTGCGCGCCGGAGCGTCGCTGGAGCGACGCGGTCCGACCCGTCATGCCCACGGTCCTTCACGGGTCTATCCATCGCAACGTCTGCGGCGCAGGATGGGACCGTCCGTTAGCCGACTGGGGGGGGAGGCGACATGACGACGGCCACCGATCGCGTGCGCGATCCCGCGCTGCTCATCGTCGACATGCAGAACGACTTCGTGCGCGTCGCCGCGCCGCTGGAAGTGGCGTCGGCGCGCGACACCATCGCGGCGCACCGCATGCTGATCGCCGCGTTTCGCGCCGCCGGCCGGCCGGTGGTCTACACCAAGTTCATCTCCACGCCGCACGAGTCGCTGCTGTGGACCTGGTCGCCGCAGTGCCGGCCGCCGATCAAGTGCTGCTGGAAGGGCCATCTGCGCAGCTACGGCGATTGCCAGGGTCAGCGCGATGGCGCCGAGATCATCGACGAGTTGCGTCCCGCAGCAGTCGACCTGGTGGTCGAGAAATACGGCTACGGCGCGTTCCACGGCACGGGGCTTGCCGAACGCCTGCGCGCAGCCGGCGTCGTCTCGCTGTTCGTCACCGGCACCGTGACCCAGATCTGCGTCGAGGAAACGGCGCGAGAGGCGTTCCACGAAGGATTTGCCACCACCCTGGTGGCCGACGCCGTGTCGTCGTTCGACGCCGAGCTGCACGCCGCGACGCTTCGCAACTTCGCCATGAAGTTCGGCTGGGTCCAAGAGTCCGATGCGGTGGCGGTCCGGTTGGCGGGATTGAGAGACAAGTCGGCGGCGTAGGAGTCCGACTGAAATTGTGGAAAGTCGCTTCATGGTGAGCTTGTCGAACCATGAAGCGCCGCACCATCGCTCGTGCGAGGCCTTCATGGTTCGACAGGCTCACCATGAAGGCAATCAGGGCGAGGAAGTTTCAGTCAGGCTCTAAGCGTCTGCGGTCGCGACGTTGAAGAAGCGGGGGAGGGGAACATGTCGGTCGAGGTTCGTGATCCGCGTTTTGCCACGATCGTCGGCGAGGCACTGGTGTTCGAGAAGATCGGCGGCAACTTCCTGTTCACCGAGGGTCCGCTGTGGGACCCGGCCGGCAACTACCTGCTGTTCAGCGACATGCCGGGCGATCACCTCAGGCGCTGGAGCCGTGCCGATGGCGTGACCACCTTCCGCCAGCCATGCAACAAGTCCAATGGCCTCGCGTGGGACGGGCAGGGACGCCTGCTCGCCTGCGAGCACGCCAGCAGCCAGGTCACGCGCACCGAAAGCGACGGCCGCATCACGACCATCGCCAGCCGCTACCAGGGCAAGGCGCTCAACAGCCCGAACGACATCGTGGTCAAGAGCGACGGCGGCATCTACTTCACCGACCCGACCTTCGGGCGCATGGACTACTACGGCGTCAAGCGCAACGTCGAGCTGGCGTTCCGCGGCGTCTACCGCGCCGAGCCCGACGGCGACAAGCTGACCCTGCTGGCCGACGATTTCGGCCAGCCCAACGGGCTGTGCTTTACCCACGACGAGCAGCGGCTGTTCGTCAACGATACCGAGCGCCAGCACATCCGCGTCTTCGACGTGAAGGCCGACGGCACCATCTCCGGCGGCGGCGTGTGGGCCGAAACGACGGGCGAAGGCCGCGGCGCGCCCGATGGCATGAAGCTCGACAGCGCCGGCAACCTCTATTGCTGCGGCCCGGGCGGCATCCATGTCTTCGCGCCCGACGCCACGTCGCTCGGCGTCATCAAGGCGCCGGAGGGGGCCGCCAATTTCTGCTGGGGCGACGCCGACCTGCGTGGCCTCTACATCACCGCCGCGACCTCGGTGTACCGCACGCAGGTCAAGCTGCCGGGCACGCCGCAATGGCGGTGAGGCGCCGCGCCGGTCTCGGTCGTAGGCGTCATCCCGGCAGCACGCGTAGCCCCAGGATGCCGAGCGCCACCACCAGCACGACCGCCGACACGGACGTGACGGCCTGACGCTGCCAGGGGCGGCGAGACAGCCAGACCAGGGCCGGGAACAGCAGGGCGACGATCAGCGCCTGGCCCGCCTCGACGCCAAGATTGAAGGCCAGCAGCGACGAGAACAGGGCCGACTGCGGCAAGCCCAACTCGACGAGCGCGCCGGCGAAGCCGAACCCGTGCACGAGGCCGAATAGCAGGCTGACCAGCCAGCGTCGCGAGAGGGCTCGCGCCATGAAGATGTTCTCGAAGGCGACGTAAGCGATTGACGCGGCGATCAACGGCTCGATCAGCCAGGAAGGCGGCCTGACGACATCGAGAGTCGCCAACGCCAGGGTGAGGCTGTGGGCGATCGTGAAGGCGGTGATGATGAGCAGCAGAGAGCGCAGCCGTCCGCCGCCCAGGACCAGCGCGACGATGAACAGGACGTGGTCGTAGCCTTCCAGGATGTGCTCGACGCCGAGTCGGAAGAATTCGAGAACACCACCGGCATCCGGGCTGGCGGACGGTTTGCCGCCGGGCGTGGCGGCGACGGTGACACGCGCTTCACGCCGGTCCGGTTCGAGGAGGAACTGCTGCAGCCCGCCGGGCCACTCGACGTTGAGCAAGGTGTGGTGGTCGCGGTGCAGGGCGTCGAACAGATTGTCGTGCAGCACGAGCGTGCGTACCGGCGTCGCGCAGGCGAAGTGAATGACAATGACGACGTTCGACCGACCCGGCGCCGGCGGCTGCACGGTGCCGGGCACGGGGGCGCAGGCGCGCTCATCCGCCGTGATCACGACGTGGCGCGCGACCACGCCGGCGAGCGCATCGTAGTCGCTGCCGATCGGAGTTTGGCTTGCGCCTGTCGGATTGGCGGCGGCGCGCTCGAGCGTATCGAGGCCGAGCGTGAGGCTGTAGCGGACGGTCTGGCCCTGGACCGTCACCTGCGCGAAGCCGGTCGTGCCGCCGGTATGCGCGATGCCCGACGCGGCTGCGACCAGCACGTACAGGGCGACCGCCAGCGCGGCGTGCCAGATGTGTCGCGGCGCGCCGGTCATTGGGCCAGGCTGGCGTTCAGCGCTTCCGCCCATTCGGCGCCGACGAAGCGGGACATGAGGTAGATGCGCGGATCGCCATCGATTCGCATGTACTGCAGGAAGCCGTCCGGGTTGTGCCCGCCGAAGCGCACTGTCAGCACGGGAGTCGCGCCGTCTTCATAAAGCCGCGCCTCGATCCGCGGCGGGTCGAGGTCGAAGGCGGCGACGTCGACGCCCGCCAGCTCCGTCGGCGGCATGTCGCGGATCGGGGCGGAGGTGTGCATCATCTGGACGGCCATGCTGAGGCGCTTGCCGGCCTCGGGGCTGAGGGCTGCGCCTGCCGATGCCTTCCATGTCTTGTCGCCGCTGCGCGCGACGGCAATCTGGGCGGTGCCGCGCCGAATCTCGACCCGGCGAATTCGCTCCGGCGGCGTACGCAGCACGCCTTTGGCCTCGAAGGTGACGACCTGGCGGTGGCGCGGTTGCGCCCCGGTCACGACCATCACGGCGAGGAAGCCCAGGGCTGCCGCCGCGAGGCCGGGGGCGATGGCTCTTCGCCACCCCGTCATCGCCGGCGCCACCAGACGAAGGCGCCCAGCGCGACCACCGCCAGAGGCAGCAGCACGACCACGAGGCCGAACACGACACGCGCCTGCAGGTCGGTCAGCAGGACGAGCGACGGAACCGGGATGCGGGCCGCGACCGCCGTGCCGCGATCCTCGCGCACCAGCCAGCGCACCGTGGACAGCAGCAGGTCGCTGTTCGCCATGTAAGGGAAGTAGGAGTTGCTGGCGAAATCGCCGTCACCGATCGCGACCACGCGCAGAGGACGGGTCCCGCCCGCGATCAGGCCCTCCGCCGCGATGCCGAGCACACGCGGCCCGGCCACCGGCGGGCCGGCCGCTTCCGCCTTGGCCGCCGGATGGGCGGTCGCACGGTTGCCGGCGGGCTGCACCGGGCGCGTGTAGCTGTCACGGCTGCTGGCCAGCAAGGTCACAACGCGCAAGCCTGCCGGTGGCCCGACCATGCTCAAGGGTCGGACACCCGGGTAAAGCGTCATCGAGGTCCGTCGGGTGATCGGGTGGGGGTCATAACCGGTCACGGCCACGGTCTCGGCATCGCCGCGATAGTGGCTCAGCGGGTCGATGACGATGTGCGGCTCGAAGCGCGCGCCGAGATCCGCCATCAGCCGCTCGAGTTCCGGCCCGGGCGCGAAACCGAGGTCGAACAGGAAGAGGGCACTGCCGCCGCCTTCCAGGTAACGCCGCAGCGCCGTGCTCTCGGCGGTCAGAAACGCGGTCCGCGGGCTGGCAGAGATCACGACACTGCAATCGGCCGGCACGTCCTGTCGTGTCGCGAGGATCAGCTTGCGGGCTTCGTAGCCCTGCGCCTCCAGCGCGCGGCG
>DATFGV010000439.1:0-5908 GCA_035249115.1 Vineibacter sp. | reverse complement strand
CATCGGCGTTCCCTGGACGTTGTTCGACGTCTATCAAATGCTGGTCGATCCGATCTATCCGCCTGCCACACTGGCTCTGCTCTACGCCGTCAGCTCGTCGACCAGCTTCATGCTGACCGAGCGCGAGCGGGCCCAGATCCGTGGCGCCTTTGGCCTGTATCTGTCGCGCGACGTGGTCGAGGAACTGGCGCGCAATCCCGAGCGGCTGCAGCTTGGCGGCGAGGAGCGGGCGCTGACCGTGATGTTCACCGACGTGCGGGGATTCACCACCATCTCCGAGCAGTTCGACCCGCAGGGCCTGACCCGCTTCATGAACCGGTTCCTGACGCCGATGACTAACATCGTGCTGGCCGAGCGCGGCACTATCGACAAGTACATGGGCGACTCGATCATGGCGTTCTGGAACGCGCCGCTGGACGTGGCCGATCACGCCGCCTGCGCCTGTCGGGCCGCGCTCGCCATGCAGGCGCGCCTGCGATCGCTGAACGCGGATTGGGCGGAGCAGGCGCAGGCCGAGGGACGCCGGCACATGCCGGTCAACGTTGGCATCGGCCTGAACACCGGCCGCGCCTCGGTCGGCAATTTCGGTTCCGACCAGCGGTTCACCTATTCCGCGCTGGGCGACGACGTGAACCTGGCGTCACGGCTGGAGGGACTGTGCAAGGTCTATGGCGTGGCGATCATCGTTGGCGAGGACACGCAGGCCGCCGCGCCGGACTTCGCCTTCGTCGAGCTCGATCTTGTCACGGTCAAGGGCAAGACCGAGCCGGAGCGCATGTTCGCGCTGGTCGGCGACATGGCGTTGCGTGACTCGGCGCCGTTCCGCGCCCTGCTGGCGGCGCAGGAGTCGTTCCTGCTCGACTATCGCGCCGGCAACTTCGCGGAGGCGCGGCAGCTGGCGTTGCAGGCAGCGACATGCGCCGAGGCTGCGGAGTGTTCCTCGGGTTACTACGCCTGCATGGCCGCGCGGCTGGACATGCTGATTGCCGATCCGCCGGCGGTCTGGAACGGCGTGTTCGAGGCGCAGGAGAAGTGATGGCGTCGAGTGACATCGAGGCGCGATTGGCAGCGATCGAGGCGGCGGTCTGCCGCGAGGTCGGTCGCGGCGCCGCGCCGTTGATGGCCGCGACGAAGGGCCATCTGGCGCGGGCGGCGCGGGCGCTGGCCGCATCCGAGCGGCCTGTGGTCGGCATCATGACCGGCTTTTTCGTGCCGACGCTCGATCCGCCGATGGCCGAGACCGACGGCCCGGTCGGTGCCGCGCACCTGGCGGCGGCATTCGCGGCCTGCGGCTGGCCGGTGCGGCTGTGCACCGACGCGCCATGCGCCGGCGCGCTGACGGCAGCGCTGCGCGGCGCCGGCGTGGCATCCGATCCGCGAGTCGCGGTGGACGTGGTCGAACGGGACGGAGCGCCTTCGGCCAGCGCAACGGTCGCCTCGGTCGCCGGGCGCTGGCGCGCGGCCGGGGTGACGCATGTCATCGCCATCGAGCGATGCGGCCGGGCGGCTGACGGCAAGAGCTACACCATGCGCGGTATCGACGTGTCAGCGTCGGCCATCCTGCTGGACGATCTGTACACCGCCGGCGACTGGGTGCGGATCGCGATTGGTGATGGCGGCAACGAAGTCGGCATGGGCGCCCTGCCACGCGAGCTGATCGCGGCCTCGGTCCCCAACGGCGCGACAATCGCCTGCGTGACGCCGGCCGAACATCTGATCGTGTGTGGCGTCTCGAACTGGGGCGCCTACGGGTTATTGGCGGCCCTTGCGCTGCTGCTGCCGGCGCGGGCCGCCGACCTGCTCGCGACTCTGACACCGGCAATCGACCTGCATATCCTCGAGACCCTGGTCCACGATGGCCCGTCGGCCGATCCCGTGGCCAATGTGCGCGGTGCCTGGGTCGACGGTTTTGCGCATCCCGTGCACGCCGAGGTCATCACCAAGGTCCTGTCGGCGGTGCAAGGCGCGCCTGCGCCGGCGTAGCGGCTGGCGGCGTTGCGCCGCCCCGGCCGCGTCGTTAGGGTCCGCGCCGACGCCGACCCGGAGGATGGACGTTCCATGGCCGCGACCGCGATCCCTAGCGATCATCCCTATGCTCGAACGCACCCCGAGATCCGCGACGCGGTGCAGCAGCTCTGCGGCAAGTTCGACGGCGCCTATTGGCGCGATCTCGACCGCCAGCGCGCCTATCCGACGGCGTTCGTCAAGGCGCTGACCGAGGCCGGTTGGCTGGCGACTCTGATCCCCGAGAGTTACGGGGGCGCCGGACTGGGCATCTCGGCGGCTGCGGCGGTGCTGGAGGAGATCCATGCCGCCGGCTGCAACGCCGCCGCCTGCCATGCCCAGATGTACACCATGGGCACGGTGCTGCGGCACGGCAACGCCGAGCAGAAGCAGCGCTACCTGCCGAAGATCGCCTCGGGCGAGCTGCGCCTGCAGGCTTTCGGCGTCACCGAACCGTCCAGCGGCACCGACACGCTCAGCTTGCGTACCGCCGCGGTGAAAAAGGACAATAGCCGCTACATCGTCAACGGCCAGAAGATCTGGACCAGCCGGGCCGAACACTCCGACCTGATGCTGCTGCTGGCCCGCACCACACCGCGTGACCAGGTCAAGAAGCGCACCGACGGCTTGTCGGTGTTCCTGGTCGACATGCGTCAGGCGCTGGGCAAGGGGCTTACGATCCGGCCGATCCGGACGATGATGAACCACAACAGCACCGAGGTGTTCTTCGACAACATGGAGGTGCCGGCCGAGAATCTAATTGGCGAGGAGGGGCAGGGCTTTCGCTACATCCTCTCGGGCATGAACGCCGAGCGCATCCTGATCGCCGCCGAAAGCCTCGGCGACGGCCGCTGGTTCATCGAGAAGGCCACCGCCTATGCCAAGGAACGCAACCTGTTCGGCCGGCCGATCGGCAAGAACCAAGGAGTGCAGTATCCCATCGCCCGTGCCTATATCGCGCTCCAGGCCGCTGACCTGATGGTGCGCAAGGCCGCCAGCTTATATGAAAGCGGCATCAACTGCGGCGAGGAGGCCAACGTCGCCAAGCTGCTGGCGTCGGAGGCGTCATGGCAGGCGGCCGAGATGTGCGTGCAGACGCATGGCGGCTTCGGCTTCGCCGAGGAGTTCGACGTCGAGCGCAAGTTCCGCGAGGCGCGGCTCTACACAGTGGCGCCGATCTCAACCAACATGGTCCTGAACTTTGTGGCCGAGCACGTGCTCGAGCTGCCGCGGTCATATTGAGCGCCGCGCCGCGCGCCTGATCAACGCCTCCGTCCCCGGGCGCCGACGGTCGCGGGCGGCTCCATCAACTTGTCGATCAGTTCCCTCAAGGCCATGCGGCCGAGACGGGCGGCCTGGTTCGGGTCGGCAGCACGGGCGATGACCAGCGCAGTTTCCAGCATCGCGGCCAACAGGATGTGGGCGTAGCTGTCGACCAGCTCCGATTTCAGTCGCCCATCGGCGGCGGCGGCCTTCAGCGACGATTTGAGCAGTCCAAAACCGAAGCGCGCATCGATGTCGCGCCACTTCTGCCAGCCCAGGACCGATGGCGCGTCGGTCAACACAATCTGCCGGATGGCGGGGTCACGGCTGAGGTCGAGGAAGGCCTCGCCGCCAACCCGCATCGCCTCGACCCGATCGGCGATGCCGCGCGAGGCGTCGATTGTCGCCTGGGCGATCTTCGCCTCGACCGCTTCGAACACGGCGATAAACAGGGCCTCCTTGTTCTCGAAGTGATGATATAGCGCGCCGCGGCTGATCCCCGATCTGGCCAGCACGGTCTCGATCGATGTCGCTTCGTAGCCGGCGGTCGCGAACAGCTCGGTGGCGGTGCGCAGGATCGCCGCCCGCGTCGCCTGGCCCTTGGCCTGCTTCTTGTCCACCGCTGGTGCCTCTTGCCAGTTGACAGACCGTCAGTCGGTTTGTATGTAATGACAGACCGACAGTCTGGAATCAACCAGCCGTGCAACACCGCCGCGCCGTTGTCCAGACCGGCCGCGACCGGCACAGGAGCCCCGCCATGCCCACAGCCGCTGCCACCACCATGCCGCGCGCCGGCACGAGGTCCGATCTCGAAGAATTGACCGAACTCAACAGCGACTACATCAGGTCGGTGCAAGCCTCCGACGTCCGCCGGTTCGATGAAATCCTGGCCGACGATTTCATCTGTTCCAACCCGGACGGCTCGCTGGTCGACCGCGCCGGCTTCCTCAAGCAGACAGCCGTGCCGGTCAAAATCGCGAATATCGAGGCACGCGACGTGCAGGTCCGCATCATGGGCGAATTCGCCATTATCCATGCCCGAACCACGTACACGCTGCCCGACGGCAGACCCGGCGCCGGGCGATACACGGATGTCTGGGCACGGCGCGACGGCCGCTGGCTCGCCGTGGCGGCGCATGTGACGCGCGCCTGACGCTGGAGAGCCACGAACGGACGTGCTATCGGCGCCCGCCGGCGCGATCAGCGTTATCGCGCCGGCGCTTTCGGATGCGACCGTCATTTGCCAGGCGGTGCTTTCCGTCGGGTTGCGCGGAGATCGTTGCGATGCGTTATGCCATCCTTTGCTACCATTCCGAGTCGGTCGTCGGCGCCTGGTCGAAGCAGGAAGACGACGCGGTCATCGCCAGGCTGAGGACCGTCGAGGACAAGCTCGCGGCGCGCGGCAAGCTCGGACCGGTCGCCCGTCTGATGCCGACCCGGGCTGCGACCACGTTGCGCAAGGACAGTGACCCACCGGTGATCGTCGACGGCCCGTTCGCCGAGACCAAGGAGCAGCTGCTGGGTTTCTTCGTCGTCGACTGCGAGTCGCTCGACGAGGCGCAGGAAATCGCCCGCGACCTCGGCCGCTGCAATCCTGGCGGCGCCTACGAGATCCGGCCGGTCGCATCGTTTCGAGCCTGAACCGGGGCGCCGCGCCGCTTCTAGCCGAACAGTGCGCCCTGGACGTGCCGCCAGATGACCGGCAGCAGTGCCACCAGCTCGCTGTAGAAGAAAATCAGGATCGCTGTCCACACGATGGTCGCGATCGTCGCCAGCCAACCGGCGAGCGCCATCAGGCCGTCGCGCTCCAGCAGGGCCAGCGCGAAGAACATCACGGCCCAGGCCGGTGGAAAGTTGTCGAACGGGATCGGCAGCGCCAGCACGACGGCGTTGAACATCAGGGCCAGTGACAGCCAGAAACCGGCCGCACCGGTGGTCCAGCGGCTGTGCCGTGGATGCACCGCGTTCTCCAGCCGCACGATCCACCGCTGGGCGCGCGTCAGGAAATCCTGCAGCCGGCCGCGTGGCATCGCGCGACGGCCGATGAAAGCCGGCAGGCTGGGCGCGTCGTAGCCCAGCATCATCTGCGCCAGCAGGATGACGATCGGCACGCCGGTGATGGTCGATAGCCAGGGGATGCCGGTTGGAATGCAGTTGGGAATGTCGAAAACCACCACGACAAGCGGGTAGGCGCGGCCATGCATGTCGTGCATCAGCTGCGCCACCGTCACCTGCGCCTGGCGCGGCCCGGCGAACAGCTTCTCGAGCATTTCGACCAGCGGGCGCCGGTCGGTCGTCGGGTCGGTACGGTGCATGCGCGCCAGCCTATGGGCCGGATCGGGGCCGGCACAAGGCCGTGCGGGTCGGGTGGTCGCGACGATTAACGTGATGGCCGCGCGGTTTAGGAGGCCATCGCCACCTCGCCGATCAGCGGCAGGTGGTCCGATGCCCATCTCGCCGGTCCCTCACGATGGCGCGCCAGCTGCACCAGGTGGTTGTTGGGGATGGTCCATATCCGGTCGAGCGACATGATCGGCTGGAACGACGGGAATGTCGGCAGGCGGGGGATCGCGGCTGGCGCGCCCAATGTCCCAAGGCGGCGCCGCTCGGCGCCGAAGATGTTGAAATCGCCAAGCACGAT
>DATFGV010000438.1:0-8780 GCA_035249115.1 Vineibacter sp. | reverse complement strand
CGGGCCACGACCTCGCCGGTGTGCTGACCTACCGCGACGTCGACGACGTGCACGCCATGCTGCTGATGGCCCGCTCGGGCGGCAAGGCGGTGGTGATCGGCGGTGGCCTGCTCGGCCTCGAGGCGGCGGCCGGCCTCAAGGAACAGGGCATGGACGTCACCGTCCTGCACCTGATGCCGACGCTGATGGAACGCCAGCTCGACACCGCCGCCGGCCACCTGCTGCGCCGCGCCGTCGAGGCGCGCGGCATCCAGGTGATCACCGAGGCCAACACCAAGGCGATCCTTGGCGACAAGAAGGTGCGGGCGGTGCAGCTGGCCGACGGCACCGAGATCGCGGCCGACCTTGTGGTCATGGCGGTCGGCATCCGGCCGAACGCGGCGTTGGCCAAGGATGCCGGCCTGACGGTCAACCGCGGCATCGTGGTCGACGCCGGCATGCGCACCAGCGATCCGGACATCTTCGCGGTCGGCGAGTGCGCCGAGGCGCATGCCCAGGTGTTCGGCCTGGTGGCGCCGCTGTACGACATGGCCAACGTGCTGGCCGCCCAGCTGGCCGGCGACGCCGCGGCCGCCTTCAACCCGACCGCAACCGCCACCAAGCTCAAGGTCACGGGCATCGATCTCTACTCGGCCGGCGATTTCGCCGACGGCAAGGACCGCGAGGAGATCGTGCTGCGCGACGCCGCGCACGGCATCTACAAGCGCCTTGTGCTGAAGGACAACCGGCTGATCGGCGCCGTGATGTTCGGCGACACCGCCGACGGCGGCTGGTTCTTCGACCTGCTCAAGCGCAGCACCGACATCGCGCCGATGCGTGAGACCCTGATCTTCGGACCACGCTACGCCGGAGGGCCCGCCGCGGACCCTCTGGCGGCCGTTGCAGCCCTGTCGGATGACGCGGAAATCTGCGGCTGCAACGGCGTCTGCAAGGGCCGGATCACCGGCGCCATCGGCAAGCTCGGGCTCAAGACGCTCGACGACGTACGCGCCCACACCAAGGCGTCGGCGTCGTGCGGCTCCTGCACCGGCCTGGTCGAGCAGCTGCTGAAGACGCAGCTGGGCGACGCCTACAACCCGGCGGCCGTGCAGCCGATGTGCGGCTGCACCGGTCACGGCCACGACGACGTGCGCCGCCTGATCGTGGCGCAGCGGCTGAAATCGATCCCCGACCTGATGCAGGCGCTGGAGTGGAAGAGCTCCGGCGGCTGCGCCCGGTGCCGGCCAGCGCTGAACTACTACCTGCTGGCGACCTGGCCTGGCGACTACCTCGACGACAGTCAGTCGCGCTTCATCAACGAGCGGGCGCACGCCAACATCCAGAAGGACGGCACCTACTCGGTGGTGCCGCGCATGTGGGGCGGCGTGACCAGCGCCAAGGAGCTGCGCGCCATCGCCGACGTGGTCGACCGCTTCAAGATTCCCACCGTCAAGGTCACGGGCGGCCAGCGCATCGATATGCTGGGGGTCAAGAAAGAGGATTTGCCGGCGGTGTGGGCCGAGCTGGGCGTCGCCGGCATGGTGTCAGGCCACGCCTACGGCAAGGCGTTGCGCACGGTGAAGACCTGCGTCGGCTCGGAATGGTGCCGCTTTGGCACCCAGGATTCGACCGGGCTGGGCGTCAAGATCGAGAAGTTCATGTGGGGCTCCTGGACGCCGGCCAAAGTGAAGATGGGGGTGTCCGGCTGTCCGCGAAACTGCGCCGAGGCGACCTGCAAGGACGTTGGCGTGATTTGCGTCGAGTCGGGTTACGACATCCACTTCGCAGGCGCCGCCGGACTGGACATCAAGGGCACCGAGCTGCTGGGCCACGTCGCCACCGAGGCCGAGGCAATCGCGGTGATCGCCGCCCTGGTGCAGCTCTATCGCGAGCAGGGGCGTTACCTGGAGCGGATCTACAAGTGGGCCAAGCGGGTTGGAATCGACACAATCCGCCAGCAGGTGATGGACGATCTCGCGCGCCGCCAGGCGCTCTACGACCGCTTCGTCTACGCGCAGCGCTTCTCGCAGCACGATCCGTGGGCCGAACGCGCGCAGGGCCACGACGCGCATGAGTTCGCGCCGCTGCGCGACCTGACGTATCGCGAGGCGGCCGAATGACCGACTGGGTCGACGTCGGCGCGCTGGCCGACGTGCCGGTGCAGGGAGCCCGTGTGGTCAAGACGCCGGCCGGCTGCGTCGCCGTGTTTCGCACCGCCGCCGCCGAGGCCTTCGCCATTGAGGACCGTTGTCCGCACAAGGCCGGCCCGCTCAGCCAGGGCATCGTGCACGGCCGGTCCGTTACCTGTCCGCTGCACAACTGGGTGATCGACCTGGCGAGCGGCCGAGCGCAGGGCGCCGACGAAGGCAGCGCGCAGACCATCCCGCTGCGACTCGAGCAGGGGCGGCTGCTGCTGCACCTGGCGTCGCTCACCACCCGCCGCGCCGCGTGAGGCGTGCGCCGATGACCCGTCGTCGCATTGCGCTTCGTCACCTCTCCCCAGCGGGGAGAGGTCGGCACGCGACAGCGTGCCGGGTGAGGGGGCGGTGCGACGGCGAGGTGCGTCCCGAGTCGCACTGCGTGTGGTCCGCGGCCCCCTCACCCGGCGCTTCGCGCCGACCTCTCCCCGCTGGGGAGAGGTTGAGACGCGACTGTCCCACCTGAGGCCGCGTTGTGAGCAGCGCGGCGGTCCGCACCACCTGTCCATACTGCGGAGTCGGTTGCGGCGTGCTGGCGACTTACGCTGGCGCGGGTAGCACAACGATCGCCGGCGACGACTCGCATCCGGCGAATTTTGGGCGATTGTGCTCCAAAGGATCGGCGCTGGGCGAAACCCTGTCATTCGACGGCCGCCTGCTGCTACCGGAGGTCGGTGGCCGGCGGGTCGACTGGCCGACCGCGCTCGACGCCGTCGCCGACGGCTTCGCGCGGGTGATCCGCGACCATGGCCCGGACGCCGTGGCCTTCTATGTCTCGGGCCAGCTGCTGACCGAGGACTACTACGTCGCCAACAAGCTGATCAAAGGCTTCCTCGGCACCGCCAACATCGACACCAACTCGCGACTCTGCATGGCCTCCTCGGTGGCCGGCCACCGGCGCGCCTTCGGCAGCGACACTGTGCCCGGCACCTACCAGGACCTCGAGCAGGCGGATCTCGTGGTGCTGGTCGGCTCCAACCTGGCCTGGTGCCATCCGGTCCTGTTCCAGCGGCTGCACGCGGCCAAGGTGGTGCGCCCGTCGTTGCGCATCGTCTGCATTGATCCGCGGCGCACGCCGACCGCCGAGGAGTCCGATCTGCATCTGCCGCTGGCGCCGGGCAGCGACGTGGCGCTGTTCAACGGCTTGCTGCGGCATCTGCACGAGACCGGCAAGACCGACCGCACTTACGTTGATCGGCACACCAGCGGCCGTGAGGCGGCGTTGCTGGCGGCGACGGCCGAGCCCGATCCCACGGTGACCTGCGACCTCGATCCGGAGCTGGTCGCGCAGTTCTACGCCTGGTTCGCGGACAGCGAGCGGGTCGTGACGGTCTATTCCCAGGGGGTCAACCAGTCGAGCGCCGGCACCGACAAGGTCAATGCCATCATCAACTGCCACCTGCTGACCGGCCGCATCGGGCGGCCCGGCATGGGACCGTTCTCGGTCACCGGCCAGCCCAACGCCATGGGCGGCCGCGAGGTTGGCGCGCTCGCCAACCAGCTGGCGGCCCACATGGACTTCAGCGCCACCGACCTCGATCGCGTTCGCCGCTTCTGGCGAGCGCCGAACCTGGCCACCAAGCCTGGCCTGAAGGCCGTTGACCTGTTCTGCGCCGTCGAGAGCGGCACCATCAAGGCGCTCTGGATCATGGCCACCAATCCGGCCGTCAGCCTGCCGGATGCCGATCGCGTACAAACCGCGCTGCGCCGTGCCGAACTGGTCGTGGTGTCGGATTGCGTGCGTGCCACCGATACCGCCGACACTGCTCACGTCCTGCTGCCGGCGCTTGCCTGGGGCGAAAAAGACGGCACGGTCACCAACTCCGAACGGCTGATTTCGCGCCAGCGCGCCTTCCTGCCGCCGCCGGGCGAGGCTCGGCCGGAATGGTGGATTTTGTCCGAGGTCGCCCGCCGCCTCGGCTTTGGCGAAGCCTTCGCCTACACCAGCGCCGCCGACGTGTTCCGCGAGCACGCGGCGCTGACCGGCTTCGAGAACGACGGGACACGCGACCTGGACCTCTCCGGGCTCCTCGACGTGCCCTACGAGACGATGCGGCCGGTCCAGTGGCCGGTGCGCGCCACGCCGCCGATCGCTGACGCCGCGCCCGAAGGCCGTCGCGGACTCCTCGGTGCTGCCGCGCGACGCGCACTGGCGCGCGTTCGCGGCGTGCCCGAAGGCGATGGCCGTGCAACGGACGGCCGGTTCTTCGGTGACGGCCGCTACTACACGCCCGACCGCAAAGGCCGCTTCGTCGCCGTGCGCGCCCGGCCGCCAGTCGAGGCGACCGACACCAAGTGGCCGCTGCGCCTGAACACCGGCCGCGTGCGCGATCAGTGGCACACCATGACCCGCACCGGCAAATCGCCGCGCCTGTCAGCGCACGCACCTGAGCCGGTCGTGGACGTTCACCCGGCGGACGCGCAGGCGGCCGGCCTGATCGACGGTGGACTGGCGACGCTCGCGAGTCGCTGGGGCGCCGCGGTGCTGCGTGTCCGGGTCAGTGACGCGCAACGGCGCGGCGAGCTGTTCGCGCCGATGCACTGGACGGCACAGCTCGCCGCGCGGGGCCGTATCAACGGCGTGGTCAACCCGGCGGTCGACCCGGTGTCGGGCCAGCCGGAACTCAAGCACACGCCGGTGAAAGTCGCGCCGTGGCAGGCGCGCTGGTACGGCTTCCTGCTGAGCCGTGCCCCGATGGCGCCGGCCACCAGCTACTGGGTGCGGGCGGCGGGCGACGGTCATTGGCGACACGAGATCGCCGACACGACCGCGCCCGACGACGCGTCGCGACGGCTGGTGGAGAGCCTGGGAATCGAAGGCGACCGGCTGGACCTGCATGACCGAGCTGGCGGCACCTTCCGCGCCGCCTGGGTCCTGGACGGCCGGCTCAACGCCTGCCTGTTCCTCGGCGCGACGCCCATGCTGCCGTCGCGCGCGTGGCTCGCGCAATTGTTCGCGGAAGCGGCGCTCTCCCCCGCCGACCGCGCGGCGCTGCTCGCCGGCCGCGCGCCGTCGGGCACGTTCGACAGCGGTCCGGTCATCTGCGCCTGCCACGGCGTCAGTGAAACGCGCATCCGGGCCGCCATCGCCGCCGGCGACGGCTCGGTCGGCGCGATCGGCGAGCGCACGCAGGCGGGCACGAACTGCGGCTCATGCCTGCCGGAAATCCGCAAGCTGTTGGCGTCGCGTATGGCCGAGATGGCGATGGCCTGATGCGCTACTTCCCCGCTTTCCTCGACCTGCGGGCTCGCCGTTGCCTGGTGGTCGGTGACGGCCCGGTTGCCGAGCGCAAGGCCGCGATGTTGGCCAGAGCGGGTGCCTCTGTGCGCACGGTGATGACGCTGGCGGCTGGCGATCTGGACGGCGTCGCGGCGGTGGTGGTCGTCAATGGCGATGCCGACGCGGCGGCCAGTGCTCGCGCCGCCGGCGTGCCGGTCAACGTCGTCGACCTGCCGCGGCTCAGCAGTTTCATCATGCCGGCGCTGGTCGAGCGCGGGCCGCTCACCATCGCCATCGGCACCGGCGGCGCGGCGCCGGCGCTTGCCAGCCTGCTGCGCGCCCGTATCGAGCAACTGATCCCGGCCGCCTACGGCCAGCTGGCGGTGCTGGCCGACAGCTGCCGCGCCCTGGTGCGCGAGCGGCTGCCCGAGCCGGGTGCCCGTCGCGCCTTCTGGCGCCAGGCCTTCACCGGCCCGATCGCCGAGCTGGTGTTCGCCGGCCGGCCAGCGGCGGCGCGCCAGGCGCTGCGTGCCGCACTGACCAAGGTCCAGCCTGCCCGTGGTCATGTCGCATTGGTTGGCGCCGGCCCGGGTGATCCGGAGCTGCTGACGATCAAGGCCCTGCGCCTGCTGCAGGAGGCCGACGTGATCGTGCATGACCGGCTGGTCGGCGCCGGCGTCCTTGACCTGGCGCGGCGCGACGCCGAGCGCATCGATGTCGGCAAGGCGCGCGACCGGCACACGCTGCCGCAGCCGGAGATCAACCGCCTGCTGGTGCGCCTGGCGCATCAGGGCAAGCGCGTGGTGCGGCTGAAAGGTGGTGATCCCTTCGTCTTCGGTCGCGGCGGCGAGGAGGCCGAGTGCCTGGCCGAGGCAGCGATCGACTTCGAGATCGTGCCCGGGGTCAGCGCCGCCAACGGCTGCGGTGCCTATGCCGGTATCCCGTTGACCCATCGCAACCACGCGCAGGCCGTGACCTTCGTCACTGGTCACACCAAGGACGGCCAGCTCGATCTCAACTGGGCGGCGCTGGCCGCCTCGCAGCAGACCCTGGTCGTCTACATGGGGCTGAAGTCGCTGCCGCTGCTGTCGGCCGGGCTGATCGGCCATGGCCTGGACGCGGACACGCCGGCCGCCGTGGTCGAGAACGGCGCCACGCCGCAACAGCGGGTCGCGGTCGCCACGCTCGCCACCCTGCCGCAGGCGGCGGCGCATCTGGGCGGCCCGTCGCTGGTGATCATCGGCACGGTGGTCTCCTTGCGCGAGCAGTTGCGGTGGTTTGAGGGCGCAGACTCGCCGGGCAGCGCTGTCACCACTTTGCCGGGCGAGGCGGCCTAGGGTCGGCGCGCGCCGTGCCGGGCATCCGCCTCGCATCTGGCACACATCTCGGCCATAATTCGGCCCCGCCGGACGCGGTAAAATCGCGTCGGGTGCAGTTCCACGGGACCGATCATGGCCGAACCGGGCAATGTCAGCGGCGCCAACCAGGACGGCAGGAAAGGCAATACAGGCCTGAAGGCCGTCGGCCTGGTTGCGGGTGGCATCCTGCTGCTGCTGATCGGCCTGGGCCTCGGCTGGTATTTCTTCTACCGCGTGCAGGTGAACGTCACGGTGCAGGCGCCGCCGCCGCCACCCGCGCCGCCAGCCCCCAAACCCGACCCGACGGCGGTGCGGGCGCTGGAGGAGTCGCTGGAAAAGCAGCGGCAGGCCAACAAGGCGCTGGAGGACCAGATCGCCAAGCTGCGCGAGGCGCTGCAGGGTAACGTCTGTACCATCACCGATCCGCGCGGCCTGGGTGTCACGCCACCGCCGGGTCCTGGCGGGCCGCAGTCGCCCGCGCCGGCGACCCCGGGCAGCGGTGCGTCGGGCGGCACCAAGGGAACCTCGCTGGATCCCGGCGTGCCTGGCCGACCCGACATCAAGGCCGACCCCGGCCGCACCGCCACCGGCGCGCCCGATCGGCCGCTGACGCCACCGACCGGCACCATCGCCGACCTGGTGCCGGCGCTGGAGAACGCCACGGTACTGATTCTGGCGCTGAAGACCCAGGGTCTGGGCACCGGCACCGGCTTTTTCGTCGCCGCCGACAAGGTGTTGACCAATAACCATGTGGTGAACGACCTGTCGGATCCCCGCATCTATGTGACCAGCCGCCGGATCGGCACCGTGCTGGAGGCGCGGGTGATTGGCGGTGTCGGTGGCGGCACGGCGGGCGGCGCAGACTTTGCCATCGTGCAGATCGACAGCCCGGTGCCGCCGCGGATCAAGCCGCTGTCGCTGGCCGAGGAGCCGGCGTCGCTGAAGGAGGTGGTGGCGGCCGGCTATCCCGGCGCCATCCTGCGCAACGACCGGAACTTTCTTGACCTGCTGAAAGGCGATCCCAGCAAGGCGCCGGAACTGGTGCTGACCAAAGGCGACGTCAGCGCCATTCAGAACCGCGACAGCGGCCTGCCATCGATCGCGCATACCGCTTCGATCTCGTCGGGCAATTCCGGCGGCCCGCTGGTCGACCGCTGCGGCCGCGTGGTGGGCATCAACACCTTCGTGACCCGTGCCGAAGCCGGCCAGGGCGGTGGTTTCGCGATCGGCGCTACCGGCGTGGCCCGCTACCTGCGCGCCAACAGCGTCAGCTTCGATTGGATCGCCGCGCCCTGCGCACAATGATCGAGGGGCCTCTCCTTACCGGGCGAGGCCATGGTCGGTGTTCAGGAGCGGGCGCCTGCGGCCTGGTCGATGGCGCGCTCCAGCAGCTGCTTGCGCTGGTTGAGCTGGTCCAACCGGCGGCGTTTTTCGGCTTCGGCCAAGGTTGGATCGGCGCTGACCTGGTTGCCTGACGCCTGCAGCGAGTCGAGTTCGCCCGACAAGCGGCGCAGTTCGGCGGCGTTCTGGCCGCGATTGGCCTCGGCCGCCGCCAGCTTGCCGCGCAACCGGGCGATCTCGCTGTTCAGGGCCGCGTTCTGGCGCTGCAGCTGGGCGCGCTCGCCGGCCGTCTGCTGGCGCTGCGCGCTCGCTCGCGCAGCGTCGGCCTGGAGTTGCTGGTTGCGCTGCTGCTCGGTCGCCAGCGCATCGCGGCGCGCCTGCGTCTGGCGGTCGTAGGTGCCGCTGCTCAGCCCGCTGACACCGCCGAAGAATCCGCCGCGGCTGGGATCGTCGTTGGTGCAGGCCGCGAGGCCAAGCAGGGCGGCGGCGGCGAGGAACGTACGCATGCGGGAACTCTCCCTGCGGCTCAGCCGGTGCGGGTGATGGCGATGGCGCTGTTCAGCTCGGAGAGCTGCGCCTCCAGCGCCGCGATCTGCTGGTTCAACCGCGCGATCTCGGCGTCCATGGTGGCGGTGCTGGCGCCAGGGTTCTCGGCCCTTGTCACATTGCGGGCCTGGATGTAGT
>DATFGV010000437.1:0-17948 GCA_035249115.1 Vineibacter sp. | reverse complement strand
CACGCGGTTGCGTTCATCGAGACTGTCATCCCGAGCGCAGCGAGGGATCTAGGCGCTACTCCTAGATCCCTTGCTGCGCTCGGGATGACAGCCTGATCCTTTTGAGCGAAACGCGCACTACACCCGCGTCGACAGCCAGATCGCCAGCCGCGAGCCGCCCTTGATGGCGGCGGTCAGCAGGCCGTAGGCCGGTGCCTGGTCGGCGCCGCTGGCCAGCGCCTCGTCGCGATGCGCGATCTCGTCGCGCCGGAACTTCTCGACCGTGTCGCGCAGCGACGCCTCGTCGTCGCCCAGCCGGTCGCGCTGCGCCGCGTAATGCTCGTCGATCGTTTCCTCGACCGCGACCGTGCAGGCCATCGCCGCCGCGTCGCCCAGCAGCGCCGTCGCGGCGCCCAGGGCGAAACCGGCCACCGACCATACCGGCGACAGCGCCGTCGGCCGCACGCGGCGCTCGGCGATCAGGGCGTCGAAGACCCGGCGATGCTCGCTCTCCTGCGCCAGCATGTGCTCGATCTTGCGCGCCGCGGGCGAATTGCCCTGGCCGCGCCAGCGCAAGGCGGCGAGCTGGCCCTCGTAGATGCGCACGGCGCCGAACTCGCCCGCCTGGTCGACCCGGATCACCCGGTCGACGAACGCGCGCGGCGTCGGATCGCCGGGCTGCCAACCCTCGTTGGTTCGGACGGCCGACGGCGGCGCCGGCGGCTCGCTATCCGACGGACGGCGGTCATCGCTCATGCGCGCACCTCGCTTGACGCCCGGCGCCAGGCCATGGCCAGCACCGCGGCGCCCAACGCCCCTGACAGCACGGCGTTCCATCCGGCCATCGACAAGCCGAGCAACGACCAGACGACCGTGTCGCATGGCACGACCGGCCGGCGCCGCAGCGCCCGCAAGGTTTCCTCGATCGACAGGCCGGTCATCGACGCGGTGGTGCAGCTGGCCGGCCCGGCCCACCATTTCCATTCGACGCCGACATGGTAGATGGCGATCCCGGCGGTGGCGAACAGCGCCACGCCAGCGAGCGCCAGCAACGCCAGCTGGCCGCCGCGGCCCAGCGGCAGCAGCGCCAACCAGGCCAGCAGCAGCACCGCGATGTGGCCGTAGCGCTGCCAGTAGCACAGGCTGCAGGGCGGGTATCCGGCGAGGTACTGGAAGCCCAGGGCACCCAACAGCAACGCGCCACTGCCGAACAGGGCCACGGCCGCGGCAAGATCCGGGCTGGTGAGGCGGGCGGACGGGTCGACCTCGGCAACGGCGGCGGAACTCATGCCGCCAATATAGCCGCAAATGCGGCAGACAGGAGACGCCTCCTGAGCCGATCACACCCGCGCAGTTTCATTTGGCCAATTCGATGGTCCCGACCGGGCGGCGTGTAGCGTGGCGTAGTCGACGGATCTTGCTGAAGCAGTATCTGAATTCGGGGTCTACGCTCCCCCAGGGGCTTTGGTTTGAACTCACATGCTTACCGGACAACGGCGGTATCATTTGATACCAACAGACCTTATCCGTGGCTCGTCGCCGCAAGCCTTGATGGTGAGCTTTGTCGAACCATGAAGGCTCTCGCACCGACCGTCGTGCGGCGCTTCATGGTTCGACAAAGCTCACCATGAAGCGGTCAACACCAACGTCAGTTGGTATGAGTTCGCCCGGCGAACGCACCCGAGTGGCATTGCACATGGGCACTTGGCCATGTTTTGCTGATCCTATGCCGCTTGGACCGCTCGTCCGAGGCGCGGCCTACGGCTGATCCTTTGGTATGACCGCGTTTGAGCAAGTCGGTGTGCGTTGCGGAGCGTTCCGCGAGGTTCGTTGCAATATCCAAGGCACCCATAAGGGGCAACGCGTGTCCTTCCTGGCGGCCGGGAGCCGCATCAGCACTCTGTACCGGGCCATGCGAGGCGCTGCCCGCGCCGGCGAGCGGTTTGCAGCCTCGTTGTCGTGGCCGGCGCTGATTGTCCTCGGCCTAGCTCTGCTTCCCATGGCTGCGATCGCTGTCCTGGCGCTGCCGCTACTGGCTGCCGTTGTCCCGGCGCGGGTGATGGTCGGTGCAATCTGGCGCAAATCGCGGCGTCGCGTCCTGGCAGGCAGCGGTGAAGTGAACGTCATCACCGACATTGGCGGGAGATCGTACCGGCTGACATCCGACGACGCTTACTTGTACCGTGTGGAAGGCAAGTTCGAACCGGGCACGGTGCGCCTGCTCTCAGCCTTGGTGAGGCCGGAAGACACCGTCTTCGATGTCGGTGCCAGCATCGGCTGCACGTCGCTCCTGTTCGGCGCACGGGCGGCGCGCGTCTTCAGCTTCGAACCGTCAGCCGACACCTTCCGCTACCTGCAGCACAACCTGGCGGCCGCCGGCAGCAACAATGTCACGGCCGTCAACGCCGGCCTGGGGGACGTCGCTGGCACGTTTGAACTGGTGTTCGCGCCGACCGACCGGTCGGGCGGCTTCGTCGCTGATCGGCTGCGCGCGCCAGGGGGCCACAAGATCGAGCAGGTCCGCATCCTTAGGGGCGATGACTTTGTCGTCGACAACGCTATCGCGAAGGTCGACTTGATCAAGATCGACGTCGAGGGCTTCGAACGTCATGTCATCGCCGGCCTGGAGGCGACCCTCGCCCGCGACCGGCCTGTCGTCGTGCTGGAGCTCAACCACTGGTGCCTGAATGCGTTCCGGCGCACGTCCTTGCCGGACTTCCTCGACTTCCTGCGTGGCGTCTTTCCGGTTCTGTATGCTGTAGAGGCCACCGACTTTCGAGACTTGCACGACCGCGACCAGTCCTATCACGTGATGCACCATCACATCGTGCACAAGGGCCGCTACCAGAACATCGTGGCGGCCTTTGCCAGGGACAGGCTCGCCGGGCTGGAGCCGGTTCAGCGACGCTGACCGACCCGGAAGCCGCACCACGCGCCAGGCAATCCCCGGCGCCCGTCAGAACTCGACGTCGAGCTCTTCGATCTCGTCCGGCTCGGTCTTCGCCGCGGCTATCCATTCCCGCATGTGCGGCAGCTTGAGGATGCGCCCGCTATAGCCGGCGCACGGCTCATCAAGCTTCACGTCATAGGTCTGAAACCGCGTGCAGACCGGCGCATACATGGCGTCGGCCACGGTCGGCTTGCCGAACAGGAACGGACCCTTGTACGTGGCCAGGCATTCGCGCCAGACCGCGGTGATCCGATCGACATCGGCCTGCGCGCCGGCCCAGACTTTGAATCGCGGATGGTGCGCCTTGATGTTCATCGGCAGCGCCGAGCGCAAATTGCTGAAACCCGAGTGCATCTCGCCCGACACCGCCCGGCAATGTGCCCGGGCCGCCCGGTCGGCCGGCCACAATCCAGCTCCGGGCCTGATTTCGTTGAGATATTCGGCGATCGCCAAGGTGTCCCAGACGGATATCCCGTCATGCGTCAGGCAGGGCACCAGGAACGACGGCGACAGCAGCAGCAGCTCGGCGCGGGTCGACGGATCATCCGCCGGCAAAATCCGCTCCTCGAAATCCAGGCCGGCCATCTTGCACAGCAGCCAGCCCCGCAGCGCCCACGAGGAATAGTTCTTGCTACTGATGGTTAGCGTGGCCTCGGCCATGGGCGTTCATCCCTTCGTCAGTCAGCCCGGAACGCTCATCCGGCCCGGCTGGCGCGACGTTCAAGTTTGGCGTCTGGACCTGTGCAATAAACGCGCCGGAGCCGTTCATGCTCTACTTCGCCTACCAGGCGCAAGCCGACATCCTGCAGCCTGTCCGGACGACGGCCGGGTTTGCCGCGACCGCCTTGGGCCAACCGTATGCGGGGATGGCGCCGGGCGCGGCGGCCCGGCGGATCGCCGCCGCTTTCGAACTGCTGTCCCGCGCCGGGCTCAGCCATCATCGCCCGTCGTTCGGCATCAACCGCGTCGCCATCGGCGGCAAGAACGTGGCGGTCCGCGAGGAGGCCGTTCACGTCACGCCGTTCGGCACATTGCTGCATTTCGCCAAGGACATCGACGTCGCCGAGCCGCGGGTCCTGCTGGTCGCGCCGCTGTCGGGGCATTTCGCCACGCTGCTGCGCGGCACCGTGGAGGTCTTGCTGCCCGAGCACGACGTCTACATCACCGACTGGCACAACGCCCGCGACGTCGGCCTGTGGCACGGCCGGTTCGGCTTCGACGAATATGTCAACCACCTGATCCGCTTCCTCGAGGTGCTGGGACCCGGGGCGCACATGATCGCCGTCTGCCAGCCCTGCGTGCAGGCGTTGGCCGCCACGGCGGTGATGGCCGAAACCGGCCACCCTGCCCAGCCACGCAGCTTGACCTTGATGGCCGGACCGATCGATTGCCGCGTCAATCCGACCAGGGTGAACGAGCTCGCCACCAGCCGGCCGATCGAATGGTTCGAGCAAACCCTCATCTCGCCGGTGCCGATGACGTTCACCGGCGCCCTGCGGCGCGTCTATCCTGGCTTCCTGCAGCTGACGGCGTTCATGAGCATGAACCTCGACCGCCACTTGAAGGCCCATGTCGATCTGTTCCGGCACCTTGCCGAGGGTTGCCACGCCAAGGCGGCGGCCACCAAGGCCTTCTACGATGAATACTTCGCCGTGCTCGACATGACGGCCGAGTTCTACCTCGAGACCGTGCAATACGTTTTTCAGGAGTATCGCCTGGCGCTGGGCACGCTGACGTGGCACGGGCAGCCGGTCGACCCGCGCGTCATCAAGCGCACGACCTTGCTGACGGTTGAAGGCGAGAAAGACGACATCTGCTCGGTCGGCCAGACGCTCGCGGCGCACGACCTCTGTACCGGGCTGCGGCCCTACCGCAAGCGCCACCATTTGCAGCCCGGCGTCGGCCACTACGGCGTGTTCAGCGGCAAGCGATGGCGCGGCCAGATCTATCCCGTCGTGCGCAATGCCATTCTGTCGAGCGACTGATCCCAGCGGCCCTTGGGTTTGGTGAGTTGCAGGCTCCGATGGCGCGGACAACGGCTGTTCATGCTGCCGGTGATGCAGCGCACCCTTCGAGACGCGGCCCTGCGGCCCGCTCCTCAGGGTGAGGCGGAGTCGACCGGCCAGACGGTTCAATAGCAAAGGCCGTTGGTATGAGCCGGGTCAGAACAGGTAGCGGAACGCCACGAAGCCGCCGACCAGCGCGACCAGGAAGAGCCAGGTCAGGATGGTCAGATGCTTCTCGATGAAGGCGCGCACCGGTTCGCCGAACTTCCACAGCAGCGCCGCGATCAGGAAAAAGCGCGCGCCACGGGTCAAGATCGAGGCCCAGATGAAGGTGAACAGGTCGAACTGGGCGGCACCGCTGGCGATCGTCACCAGCTTGTACGGGATCGGCGTCAGGCCCTTGATCAGGATGATCCAGGTGCCGTAGCGCTCGAAGCCGGCCACGAAGCTGTCGCGGGCCGACTCAAGGGCGTAGACCCGGACCACCCAGGCGCCGACGGTCTCGAACAGGTAGTAGCCGATCGCGTAGCCCAGCAGCCCGCCGAGCACCGAGGTCACGGTGCAGACCAGGGCGATGCGAAAGGCCTTGGCCCGGTTGGCCAGCACCATGGGGACCAACATCACGTCGGGTGGTATCGGAAAGAATGAACTTTCCATGAACGATACCGCGCCCATGGCCGGCATGGCGTGGCGGTGGCCGGCGAGCGCGATCACCCAATCGTAGAGGCGGCGGAACATGCGGGTTGTGGTGGGAAAGCTTGAAGGGGGTGGCGCCGTCTCTATCATGGCCGCATTGGCCTGTCGCGACAGGCAAGACGGCCTGAAACGACCCGGCAGGCCGCCGACCGCACCCGGTTTCGTGATGCGGCGATGCGAAAATGGCGTTTCGCGGCAGGCATTTGGCGCTAAACTGACAATAACCAATTCTTACAGGGTGGCTCGCGGCCTTTTGGCGCCGGCGGGCGCGTGCAGATGAAACGGCATTTGGTGACCCTCCTGTCGTCCGGGCTGCTGATCGCGGCCGGCGGTGGGGCGTGGTGGTGGTTCAACCATGGGCCAGGCACCGGCACGTCGTTCGGCGGCCGCGGCACAGCGCCCGGTGCCTCGACCCCGGGGACCCCGGCCCAGGCCCCCAAATCGGCGCCGGCGCCCGTGCTGGTTGAAGCGGTGAAGGTGCAGCTCGGCACCAGCCGACAGACCGTCGCCGCGGTCGGCACGTTCCGCTCGTTCGAGGCTGTGATGGTCCGGCCGGAACTGGCCAGCCGGGTGATCAGCTTCAACTTCACCGAAGGCCAGAAGGTCGCCAAGGGCCAGGTGCTGGTCAAGCTCGATGCCTCGCTGGACGAAGCGCTGTTGGCGCAGGCCGAGGCGGCGCTGGTGCTCGCCAAGGCCAACTACGAGCGCGCCATGTCGCTGATGACGCGACAGGCCGGAACGGAAAAGGCGGTCGACGAGGCGCGCGCCGCGCTGCGGCGCGACGAGGCGATCGTCGCCCTCGGCCGGTCCCGGGTTGAAAAATATACGCTGATCGCGCCGTTCGACGGTGTCGTCGGCCTGCGCCGCGTCTCGATCGGCAGCTACCTGCAAGCCGGCGCCGACATCGTCAACTTGGAGCAGATCGATCCCCTGAAGGTCGACTTCCGGGTGCCGGAGATCTTCCTGCCGGCGGTCCAGGTTGGCCAGACCATCACCCTGGCGGTCGACGCCTACGCCGGCCGTGAATTTCCCGGCCAGGTCTACGCCATCGACCCGCTGGTCGATGAGGCGGGCCGTTCGGTCGTCATCCGCGCCCAGGTCAGCAACCCCGGCAACACGCTGCGGCCCGGCGTGTTCGCGCGCGTCGCGCTGACGCTGGCGACACGCGAGAACACCTTGTTCGTGCCGGAACAGGCGATCGTGCCGGTCGGCGACCGGCTGCAGGTCTATCGCATCGTCGATGGCAAATCGATGCCGACATTCATCAAGGCCGGCCAGCGCGAAAAGGGCCAGATCGAGATTCTCGAAGGGGTCACGGAAAATGACATGGTGGTCACGGCCGGCCACCTGAAGCTGCCACGGCCCGGCATGCCGGTGACGATCGTGCCGGCGGGTGGTGCCCGGCCCGGTGCGCCGCCAGCGGCGCCGACCGCACCTGCCCCGTCCGGCAAGCCCGCGGGTTCGCCGTCGGGCAACGGATCGGCGCCGGCCGGCGGGCCCCCTGCCAACGCCAACCAGCCGGGCGCCAGCCCGGGACGCGGCGGCTGATCCGCCGAACCGAGGTTGCAAGCGATGCGGCTGCCCGAGATCTCGATCCACCGGCCGGTGCTCGCCACGGTCATGAGCCTGGCGCTCATCCTGCTGGGCGTCGTCAGCTACCAGCGCCTGTCGGTGCGGGAATACCCGAACATCGACGAGCCGACCATGACGGTCGACACGACCTATCGCGGCGCCTCGGCCGAGATCGTCGAAAGCCAGGTCACCCAGCCGCTCGAGGAGTCGCTGTACGGCATCGACGGCATCGAGCTGATGACCTCGTTCAGCCGCGCCGAGCGCAGCCTGATCACCGTCAAGTTCCGCCTCAGCCGCAACGTCGACAACGCCGCCGCCGACGTGCGCGACCGGGTCAGCCGGGTGCGCGCCCGCCTGCCGACCGAGATCGACGAGCCGGTGATCGCCAAGGTCGAGGCCGACGCCACGCCGATCATCTACATCGCCTTCAGCAGCGACACCCTATCGCAGCTCGACATCACCGACTACATCGACCGCTTCATCAAGGACCAGCTGCAGACCATCGACGGCGTGTCGCAGCTGCGCATCTTCGGCGAACGGCAGTTCGCCATGCGCATCTGGCTCGACCGCGTCCGCATGGCCGCCTACAAGATCACGCCGCAGGATGTCGAGACGGCGCTGCGCCGCCAGAACCTCGAGGTGCCGTCGGGACGCATCGAGAGCACCGACCGCGAGTTCACCATCCTGGCCGAGACCGACCTGCGCACGGCGGCCCAGTTCGACAACATCATCCTGCGCGACAACGACGGCTACCTGGTGCGGCTGAAGGATGTCGGCCGCGCCGAGTTGTCGGCGCGCGACGTGCGGGTGGTCAGCCGCTTCAACGGCAAGCCGGCGGTCAACGTCGGCGTCATCAAGCAGTCGACCGCCAATCCGCTGTCGGTCGCCAACGACGTCAAGGCGCGGCTGCCGCAGATGCTGGCCGAGCTGCCGCCGGGCATCAGCGCCGAGGTGGCCTACGACAGCACCATCTTCATCGACCGCTCGATCAAGAACGTGTTCCGCACCATCAGCGAGGCCGTGGCGCTGGTGGTGCTGGTGATCTTCCTGTTCCTGCGCTCGGTGCGCGCCACCCTCGTGCCGCTGGTCACCATCCCGGTGTCGCTGATCGGCACCTTCACGATGATGCTGGTGCTGGGTTTCTCGATCAACACGCTGACCTTGCTGGCCATGGTGCTGGCCATCGGGCTGGTGGTCGACGACGCCATCGTCATGCTCGAGAACATCGCGCGCTATGTCGAGCAGGGCATGAAACCGTTCGCGGCGGCGCTGAAGGGCGCCCGCGAGATCGCCTTCGCCGTCGTGGCGATGACCATCACCCTGGCGGCGGTGTACGCGCCGATCGCGTTCCAGACCGGCCGCACCGGCAAGCTGTTCACCGAGTTCGCCCTGACGCTCGCCGGATCGGTGATCGTGTCAGGGTTCGTCGCGCTCACCCTGTCGCCGATGATGTGCTCCAAACTGCTGCGGCACCAGGAGCACCACGGCTGGTTCTACCGGCTGGGCGAGCGGGTGCTGCTGGCGATGAACGCCGGCTATCGCCGGCTGCTGGGCTGGACCTTCGCGGTCCGGCCACTCGTGCTCGTCGTCGGGCTGGTGGTCGCGGTGATGGCCGGCTTCGTCATCCGCCTGATCCCGGCCGAGCTGGCGCCGAGCGAGGACCGCGGCAGCGTCAGCAACATCGGCTTCGCGCCGGAAGGCTCGACCATCGACTTCACCCTGGGTTACGCGCAGCGCCTGGAGGACGTGTACCTGCGCAGCGAGCGCTTCAACCGTCCCGAGATCAGCGAGAACGTCGACCGCCTGCTGGTGATCGTCGGCTTCCCGGACGTCACCCGCATCCTCGCCTTCGCGCGGCTCAAGCCGTGGGAGGAGCGCAAGGTCAAGCAGCAGACGATCACCGAGCTGGCGCGGCCGCTGGCGCAGCGCATTCCAGGCGTCAACGCCTTCCCGATCAATCCGCCGTCGTTCGGCCTGCGCACCACCGACAAGCCGGTACAGCTGGTATTGCTGACCACCCAGCCCTACGAGGTGCTCAACGCCGCGACGGACCAGCTCCTGGCGGCGGCGCGCACCAACGCCTGCCTGACGGCGCTCGACTCCGATCTCAAGCTGAACAAGCCCGACCTGCGGGTGCGGCCCGACCGCGAGAAGGCGGCGCTGCTGGGCGTCGAGGTCGACACCATCGGCCGAACGCTCGAAACCCTGATGGGCGGCCGCCAGGTGACCCGCTTCAAGCGCGAGGGCAAGCAGTACGACGTCATGGTCCAGGTCGCCGACACCGACCGCGTCCGGCCCGGCCAGCTCAACGAGATTTTCGTGCGGGCCCGCTCGGGCCAGATGGTCCCGCTCGCGACCCTGATCACCATCCAGGAGACCGTGGCGCCGAAGGAGCTGAATCACTTCAACAAGCTGCGCGCCTCGACCGTGTCGGCCAACCTGGTCGGCACCTGCGCGCTGGGCGACGCGCTCGAGTTCATGGAGAGGGCCGCCCGCGACCTGCCGAGCACGATCCGCATCGACTACAACGGCCCCAGCCGCGAGTTCAAGATTTCCTCCAAGGGCCTGACGGAAACCTTCCTGATGGCGCTGATCTTCATCTTCCTGGTGCTGGCGGCGCAGTTCGAGAGCTTCATCGACCCGTTCATCATCATGCTGACGGTGCCGCTGACGATGACCGGCGCGTTGCTGGCGCTGTATTTCACCGGCAACACGCTCAACGTCTACAGCCAGATCGGGCTGGTGACTCTCATAGGACTGATCACCAAACACGGCATCCTGATCGTCGAGTTCGCCAACCAGCTGCAGGAAACCGGGCTGGCCAAGATCGACGCGGTGAAGGAGGCGGCCGTGCTGCGCCTCCGCCCGATCCTGATGACCACCGGCGCCATGGTGCTGGGCGCCATTCCGCTGGCCTTCGCGACCGGCGCCGGCGGCGAGGGCCGCCAGGCGATCGGCTGGGTGATCGTCGGCGGCATGACCCTGGGCACGCTGCTGACGCTGTTCGTGGTGCCGACCGCCTACACCTACCTCGCCCGCACCCGGCTGCCGCACCAGGCCGAAGCGCCGGCAGCCGACGGCTCGGTCGTGCCGGCCGAGTAGAAGTGCGATCTCGCAATGCGCCTCTCATAGGCGCTCGCTTTGGCGGTGCTAGCGGTACACCTCACCCTGAGGAGCGGCCCGAAGGGCCGCGTCTCGAAGGGTGGGCGACATCACCGGCGGGACGACAAAGCTATCCATCCCACCGGGTCCTGCACCTCACCCTTCGCGACGCCGGCCGTTGGCCGGCTCCTCAGGGTGAGGCGCAGCTGATCGACAACGCACTACTTGAAGATGCCCTTGACCGTCTGCCAGATGCTCTTGCCGACGGCGACGATGACGTCGGCCGGGCTGGAGGACTTGATGTCCTCGGTCGTCTTCGATGCTTCGACCACCTCCGGCGTCATTTCGACGAACAGCTTCATGGTCGACAGGGTGACCGGTCCGGCATAGCCGTCGGCGTCGAGATTGTTCTTCTGCTGATAGGCCTTCACCGCCGCCATGGTGCCGGAGCCGTATTGGCCGTCAGCCGCGATGCCAAGCGCGGTCTGCAGTTTCTTGACCGTGTCGCCGGTCGAGCCGGGCATCAGCAGCACCAGCTCGTGCAGGCCCATGTGGGCGAAGGTGTCGGGCCCGGCGATCCCGTCGACCGCCAGGCCGCTCTGCTTCTGGTACGCCTTCAACGCCGCGTCGGTGGCCGGACCGAACTGGCCGTCGACGGCGACGCCGAGCTTCTGCTGCAAGCGCCTGACCGGTTCGCCCGCCATGCCCATCTTCAACATCGCCATCGCCACACCTCCAGGTTCATCGACGGTCCAGGCGCCGTGATTGCGCTGCGCCGAACCTCTTGTTGCGTGAACCGACCAGAAAAACCAGTGCAAACATCCGCTGCCGCGCGACGGCGCGAAAAGGACACGGCGAGCCGCGCATCGCCACTCGCATTGACCACGTCGCGTCCCCTCCGCCCCTCGGAGCACCTGCCTAAGCTTCGCGTGGGCCGGCATTGACTCATGCTCCCCCAGCTTCGCTGGGGGAGGTGGCCGAAGGCCGGAGGGGGAGCCGACGTGGTGTCTCCCACCGAGTCCCGGCGAGCGGATGACGGGGACTCACGAGCATAAACCACGTCGCGTCCCACCCCTTCGGGGCACCTCCCCACGCTTCGCGCGGGGAGGCAATGACCCTTACTCCCGCAGGCGCGCTTGCGCAGGCACCGCCTCACCTGAAATGATTGCGTGTTCCAACGTCGACCGCGACCTACCACCTGCCGCCACCATGTCCACAACGCCCCAGGTCGAGTTCTGGTACGAGTTCGCCAGCACCTACTCCTACCTCGCGGCCGAGCGGGCCGAAGGCGTGGCGCGGGTGATGGGCGTCGAGCTGCGCTGGCGGCCGTTCCTGCTCGGACCGGTGTTCGCTGCCCAGGGCTGGACGACGTCGCCGTTCAACATCTTCCCGACCAAGGGCGCCAACATGTGGCGCGACGTCGAGCGCACCGCGGCGCGGCACCATATCGCCTGGCACCAGCCGACCAGCCTGCCGCGCAACGGCCTGCTGGCGGCGCGCGTGGCGCTGGTCGGCGCCGACGAGGGCTGGATCGCCAATTTCTCGCGCGCCGTCTTTCGCGCCAACTTCGTCGAGGACCGCGACATTGGTGAACCCGCGACCATCGCCGATATCGTGCAACGCCTGAACCTGCCGGCCGGCGTGCTCGAGCGCGCCAACGCGCCGGAGATCAAGTCCAGGCTGCGGGCCCAGACCGACGCGGCGATGGCACTGGGCGTCTATGGCGCCCCCACCTTCACCGTCGGCCGCGAGCTCTTCTGGGGCCATGACCGCATGGAGCAGGCCTTCCAATGGGCCAAGGCGCCGTGGATGTGATGACGACGGCGCTTGCTTGTGACCTCATCCTGAGGAACATCGCGCAGCGATGCGTCTCGAAGGATGAGGTCATCGGCGATCGACTTGGCGATACCCAGAATCCGCTGATCCTTTAAGGCAGTTTCCACCTCGGAGGCCACCCATGGACGCCATTGTCGCCAAGCCAGCTACATCTTTCCCGCTCGAAAAGGTCGACCCCGCCGCGGTGGGTTTCCGCATCGAGCAACTCGACCGCCTGGTGGCGCTGATCAACAAGCACATCACCGAAGGCCACTACCCCGGCGCCCAGATCGCGCTGGCGCGCAACGGCCGGCTGGCGATGCTGCGCAGCTTCGGCGACGCCACCACCCAGCCGGCGCGCCGCACGGCGGCCGACGACACCTTGTGGCTGCTCTACTCCAACACCAAGGTGATCCTCGCCACGACGATGTGGGCGTTGGCCGAACAGGGCGCTTTCCGCTTCGCCGATCGCGTCGCCGCGCACGTGCCGGAGTTCAAGAAGAGCGGCAAGGGCGAGATCACGCTGTTGCAGGTGCTGACGCACCAGGGCGGCTTCCCCAACGCCGTCGTGCCCAAGGCGGCATGGGACGACCATGCCAAGCTGCGCGAGGTGATCTGCGACTTCACCCTCGAATGGACGCCAGGCTCGAAGGTCCACTACCATGGCCTGTCGGCGCACTGGGTCGCCGCCGTGGTGATCGAGGCGGTCACCGGCAAGGATTTCCGCGACGTGGTGCGCGACACGGTGATCGCGCCGCTCGGCCTGGGCGACGACCTGTTCATGGGCGTCGGCGCGGCGCAGGCGGCGCGCCTGTCGGACATGCACTACCCGCCGCCGCTGGGCGGCGCGCCGCAGAACGATCCCGACAACAACACGCCGGAATGGCGCCGCGCCGGCATCCCCGGCGGTGGCGCCTACGGCACGGCGCGCGGCATGGTCGCGCTGTACCAGATGATGCTGGCGGGCGGCACGCTCAACGGCCATCGCCTGGTCTCGCCGCGCCTGCTCGACTACACGATCCGCAACTGGACCGGCGATCGGGTCGACGAGTACATGGGCATGCCGATGCATCGCGGCATCGGCCCGCACCTGCGCGGCACCACCGAGACGATCCGTGGGCTGGGCTCCTACGCTTCGCCGCGCGCCTATGGCCACGGCGGCGTCGGCACGTCGTACTGCTGGGCCGATCCGGACTCCGGCGTGTCGTTCGCCTACATCACCAACAACCGCATTCCCGATCCCTGGCACAGCTGGCGTCTCGACCACATCGCCAACCTCGTGCACACGGCGATCTTGTAGGTGGAGGTTCGCGGATCGAAGGCGGCGCGCACCCGGACGACCCGAGCGCGGCGCCGCCGGATGCGCCGCTGCAAAAAATTGGGAACCCAGGCGCACTGCCGATGGAAGCGCGGCGCACCGGCATTGCCGGCGCCTTGACGGACGAGGCGGTGGACATGCCGCTGGTCGTGCGAACAAGCTTGCGCAACACAGGCGCGTTGCCCGCATCTCCATGGCCGCTGCCGCGACATGCCTCGATGAATTTGATCGGTTCACGAGAAAAGGACGGCGCGGAATCCACCTAACAAACCGGTTCCTGTGGTTCTACAGATGAGGTCGGCTTTAGCGAATAGACAGTCCCATGAGGTGTTCCCATATGGCCAAGCCAATTTTCTCCGTCGACTTCAACGAATTGTTGGAACCAACTCTCGTTCTTCTTTCGAAGGAGGATACGAAAGTTGATTCGCTCGGCTCGGAGATCTCACTGAGAGAAGGACTCGAGATTTCGGTGTATGACGACGATACCAACGATCAAGGAAAGCCTGACAACTTGGTGGCAAGCGGTGTTGTCGAAAGAAATAGAACCACTGGGTGGGGCTCTCACGTGAAGTGGTGTTGCCGTATCGACAATATGGGCATACGGCCTGAGTCGGAGATTTGAGGGCGTCTTTCCCTCAGCCGGCCAACAACGCTGCTGGCGGCGACTGTGCGTCTTCGATTTTCGGCGGAGGTCAAGCGCAGCACGTCACCCACGACGCGGATCGCGCGCGATTGGCCGGTCGCGCACTCGCTTCCTACATCCGCTCGCGGGCGCGCGCCTCGAATACCAGTGGTGCGGCCGCCAGCACCAGCGCCACCAGCGACAGGATGAACGCGGCGTCGTAGCCGCCGGTGAGGTCGACCGCCAGGCCGCCCAGCCAGGCGCCGAGCGCACCGCCGGCGCCCATTCCGCAGGTGATCAGGCCGTAGATGCGCCCGACATGGGCGCCGCGGTAGCGCAGCGACGCCAGGGTCGAGATCATCGGACCGCGCGAACCCATCGTGCTGCCGAACAGCAGCACGAAAGCGCCGATCAGCCAGGCATCGTCCGGGCCGCGCACCCGCCATAGCGCGACGACGCCAAGTCCTGTGCAGCCATAGGCGGCCAGCGCGCCCAGCACGCGGCCGCCGCGGTCGGCCAGCCAGTTGAAGCCGATCATGCCCAGCGGCATCAGCACGGCGGTCAACGCCCAGATGTGCGCCGCGTCCGCCGCCCCCAGCCCGCGGTCGATCAGGTAGGCGTTGATCTGCGGCGCCAGGCTGTAGACAGACACCGAGGTGAAGGCGAACGCCGCTGTCAGCGCCCAGAACGGCGGATCGCGCAGGGCCATCGCCATGGTCGGGCCGTCACCGGCACCGCCGCCGCCGGCAGCGCCGCCAGCCGGTCGCGCGCCCACCACCGCCGGATCGCCCGCCTCGATGCGCCGCCACGGCAGCAACGCCACCGGCACGATCAGCGCCAGGATCGCCAAGCCCAGGCAGAGGTAGGCGAAACGCCAGTCGCGGCCGGCGATCAGCGCCTCGGCCAGCGGCGCGAAGACCATGACGCCGATGCCGTTGGCCGACCACACCACCGCCAGGGCCGTGCCCAACCGCGCCGCGAACCACCTGCCAAGCAGCGCGGCCTGCAAGACGCCGCCGAGCGCCGCCGAGGCCAGCCCGAGCCCGAGACCAAGCGCCGCTTGCAGCTGCCATACCGAGCCGGCGCGCGACGCCAGCGCCAGCGCGGCGCCGACGCAGAGCAGGCCACCCAGCACCAGCCGCCGCGGCCCGGCCCGGTCCAGCACCTGGCCGGCGAACGGCCCGCCGAAGCCCATGCCGAGCATGGCGAGACCATAGATGGCGGTGATACTGGCGCGGTCGGCGGCGAACGCCGCCTGCAGCGAGGGCACGAAGACGCCGAACGAATCGGTGATGCCGCGCGTCACCATCGCCAGGGCGAAGCACAAGGCAATCAGACCGCCGGCCAACCATCCCGCTGCTTGCGCCACCCGCACCCTCTCGCCCGTCGGTCCGGCGTGCAGCCTAGTGAACCCGGCCTTGCGCCGCGAGCGCTTGCGAGGCCGCAGCCGGCAGGACAGTTTTGCGCCCCGCGCAACCGAGGGCCCATGGACCAGACCATCGTTATCGACCGCCGATTCAACGGTCCGCGCCTGTCGGGCAACGGCGGCTATGTCGCGGGCCTGCTGGCGCAACATGTCGACCCGCGAGGCGCGGTCGAAGTGACGTTGCGCGCCGGCGTGCCGCTCGACACGCCCCTGCGGTTGCGGCGCGGCGATGATGGCAGCTACGCGCTGACCGATGGCGGGCAGTTGGTGTGCGAAGCGCGCGCCGCGACGCTCGACCTGCAGCCGCCGGAGCTGCAGCCCTGGATGATCAATGCACCGGTCGCGCCCGACGCCGGCAGCGACACCGACAGCGATTTCCACTGGTGCTTTGTTTGCGGCCGCGGCCGTGCTGTCGGTGACGGCCTGCGCGTCTTTGGCCAGCGGGTCGCCGGCAAGCCGATGTCGCTGGCGCCTTATCGCGCGCATCAGGCGCACGCCGAGGCCGACGGCCGCATCAGCCCGGCCCATCTGTGGGGCGCGCTCGACTGCCCCGGCGCCTGGGCGGCGCAAGATGCCGACGACACACGACCATCCCTCACCGGCCGGATGACCGGACAGGTGCTGCACCGGCCGGCGGCTGGCAAGGACTGCCTGGTGGTCGGCTGGAGGATCGGCGCCGAAGGCCGCAAGCTCTACGCCGGCACGGCGCTCTACACGCGGGCCGGCACGCTGTGTGCCGTGGCCCTCACGACCTGGATCGTGCTGGCGTAGGACACGTCCAGCTCGATGAGAACCTGGGAGCACGGGCCTCCGGCCCGCTCATGAGCGGGCGAGACGCCCGCGCTCCCAGCGAGTGAAATCCTCTCGCATCCCCTGCAAATCGCGTAGGCGTTTTCCTGAAATGCCAACGGTCGCCTCTTGCCGTCCGGCGCCAGTGCGTCCTAAACAGCAAGACCGGCCGCGGTTATTGGAGCGGTTCGGGCACGATAAACCGACGTTCGATATGCGAGCAATTATGGCGAGCGCTATGTTGAAGACCATCATCCTGCTCGATGGCGGCAACCTCCGAAAAAGCGCGCAGGAAATCGGCTTCCAGTACAACAACGATTTCGTCGAGCGCTTCGCCTGGTCGTGCGTCGACCACGATCGCGAGCACGCGCTGCGCTTCCTGTACTACGACTGCCCGCCGTTCGCCGGCGAAGTGACGCAGCCGATCTCGGGCGACCGGCGCGTGTTCGAGTCGGGCGACGGCTGGCTGCGCGACCTGGCGCAGCGCGAGCGCTTCGCGGTGCGCCGCGGCATCCTGAAGTTCCGCGGCTTCCGCCTGCGGCGCGGCGTCAACGCGATCGCCGGCCAGGCGCTGGCCGACGAGGATTTCGTGCCGGACTTCGAGCAGAAGGGCGTCGACGTCCGCATCGCGCTCGACATCGCGTCGTACGCGCATCTGTCAGCCATCGACCAGCTGGTGCTGGCGTCGCAGGACACCGACCTGGTGCCGGCGATGAAGTACGCCCGCCGCCTGGGCAAGCAGATGGTGGTGGCCTCGCTCGGCAACATGCGCCGGCTGCCGCCCGAGCTCTACGAGCACTCCGACGACGCCAGAACCATCCTGCCCGAACGGTTGCGGTAAGGGCGAGCCGGGCCGGCGCGTGCGCCGCGTTTCGGGCCCGGCCGCGCGCGGCCAGCATGGCATCATCGGGGCCAGCACCAGAGTCTTGCGTAAGGCTATCGCATATGACGCAGACCTCACCCTGAGGAGGCCGCTCCTGAGCTTGTCGAAGGGGCGGCCGTCTCGAAGGGTGGGCAGCCGCACGAGCGTTTCAACATCGCCGGAACGATCGAACGAGACTGTCGCTCATCCTTCGAGACCCTTCGGCAAGCTCAGGACAGGCTACCGGCTACGCCGGCTCCTCAGGATGAGGTTGTGCGTGGCCATATGCGCTACCCTTGGGATTTGGCGGGATCCGATCGTCAGAGCAAGGAGGCAGCGATGCGGGTGATGGCGCGCGCCTTGAGCGTGCTGCTGATCTTGATGGTGCCGATCGGCGCCACCGCGCAGCAGCGCCCGGCCGATCCGCCGACGATCAACATCCCGCCGCTCGATGACGCAGCGATCGCCGCCTGGTCGGAGAAGCTCGACCGCTACGCAACCGTGCACACCCGGACCATCCGGGCGTGGGCCAACATCCTGCGCTATACCGCCGCGCTCGGCCTGCGCGAGTGGCGGCCGGCCGGGCAGCGCGAGGCGCCGCCGCTGCTCGAGCTTGATGCGGAGGCGTTTGCCGCCGCGGCCACGCTGGCACGCGAGCTTGCCGGCGCGCCGCCGGCGATGCTGGAGGTGGACCGCGCCGCCGTGCCGTTCGCCGAGGCGATCGGCCGGCAGCCGGCCGCCTTCAATGACGCGGCCGCCTACTACGGCCGCGGCGGGTCGTATGCGGCCGATAATTTCGCGCGCGGCCCGG
>DATFGV010000436.1:0-9028 GCA_035249115.1 Vineibacter sp. | reverse complement strand
CTCAATGACAGACCGAGATCGGGGTTTCGGGTGCTGTCGCTCGACCTGCAGGACGTCCAATCAGGCAGGGAGTTCGTCGAGCGCTTGATCGACAAATGCACCTCCGACGGCGAGCTCCTGCACCTGCTGAAAGCGGGCGGTAACCACATTCGGATGCTCCTCGAACGCGTGAAGGAAGTGACCATCCCCGGAGTCGGCGGAATCAAGCTCGAAAAGCGTGACGAGGCGACTTGGCAGGATGTGGCGTCACAAGTGATCGCGGCCCTTGAACGCTCGCCGGCGCCACTGCTGTTCCTGTTCGACGAGTTTCCCGAAATGCTGCGCCGGATCGCAGACAAGTCGCAAGCCGAGGCCGAGCAGTTGCTGCTTTGGTTCCGCAGCATTCGCTTGCAGGCCAAGAACGAGTTTCGCCGTCACCGCTTCATTGTCGCGGGAAGCACCGGGTTGGAGTTCCTGCTGAACCGGCGGCTCACCGCGCCGGGCGCGATCAACGACCTTCTTCAGTTGACGCTAGCCCCCCTGACCCCAGAGTGCGCGACCGGATTGTGTCGGGAGCTTGCGGCGGAATGCCGGTTCACCATGGGTGAAGACGCGATCTCCCATCTGCTCGATCTCGTCGGCCAACCAGTGCCGTACTTCATTCAGATGCTCTTTTCGCAGCTGCAACAGGCGTGGCCGAAAGGAAAGTCGCCGATGACTTCAGCCGACGTGGATCGCGTGTACCGCGACCGAGTCCAGGGCCGAGCCTGCCAGCAGTACTTCGCGCACTACCGCACTCGGTTGAAGCGCTGGGCAGACCTTGAACCGGTCGCCAACCAAATCCTCGCGAAGATCGCGCATACCGATGCACCGGTGCCCGAGGAGCACCTACGTTCGTTCTACGATGGCATGCGTGGCAGCGCGGGCATCAACGATCAATTCGACCGACTGATGGCCGACCTCGAATGCGACTGGTACCTAAAACAGACCGATGATGGGTACGTGTTCGATATGCCGATCATGCGCGACTGGTGGCGGCGCTGGCACAAGCCGCACCGCACGCGCGCAGCTTGAGGACCGCGTCATGGCCCCTATCGCTCACAAGTACATGGCGCAGGAAATCAGCGACGAAGAGCGCGAGCGCACGTTTGTTGCCCGTGAGGGTGTTCTCGACCTGCTAGTCAGGCGCCTGCGCGCCTCGATCGGTACGGGATCGTTTCCCAGCTTCCTGCTGGTTGGACCACGCGGGTCAGGGAAGACCACACTAGTCAACATGGTACGGCAACGCATTGCCGCTGACCCGCCGCTGACGGCCGCGTTCCTGCCGGTGATCCTGCCGGAAGAGCAGATCGCGGCTGCGTCCTTGCGGGATCTATTGGTGCTCGTCCTCGAGGTGATGACCCACAACAAAGTTTCCGGCGCACGCGACGCGTACGACCGCTGCGACGTCGAAAAGGACGAGCGGACCAGCGAGGCTATCGCCATCGAGTGCCTGTCTCGAATCTCGCGCGACCAGCGGAAGACCCTTCTGATAGCGATCGAGAATCTCGACGAGCTATTCGCTTCGGTTATCGCCGAAGAGCGCGAACAGGCCACATTACGGCGACTGCTGACCCACGAGCCATTTCTCTGTCTTCTCGCCACCGCCACTAGCCTGTTTACCGGTGGCCTCGACTATGAACATTCGTTTTTTGGACATTTTGAGCGGATCAGTCTCGATCCTTTGACCCGCAAGCAAGCCGACGCGCTACTGACGCAACGCGCCCTGTTCGACGGCCAGAGGATTTTTCGAGAAAGGATCGCTCAGTCGCGTGATGTTGTGCATACGTTCACGCGCTTGACCGGTGGCAATCCGCGCCTGCTGCTGATGCTCTACGAGGTGGTGACGGCAGGCAACGTTGGGTCGACCGTTGTCATCCTGCGCAAGCTCGTCGACGAGCTGACACCGCTGTACAACGGAAAGCTGGCGGCCTTGGCGCCGCAATCGCGCAAAGTGCTGGATGCGCTGATGCGCCGCGGCGGTACCGCGACCCCTGCGGCTATAGCCGAGATATCCCGGCTGCCGCTGAACAAGGTCACGGCCCACCTGACGCGCCTGCGCAAGGACGGCTGGATCAGCCTGCGGCGCGGTGGCAAAGGTCGCGACGCCTACTACTCGCCAGCCGACCAGTTCTTCGGCACCTGGTACAAACTGCGTTACATCGGCGCACAGCGCAGAATGGTAGACCTGATCGTGGAAGTTTTCCGTGCCTGGTTCACAATCGAACAGCGGGGCGCGGAGATCGAGCGCCTCATCGACAGAGCACTGCGATCGCGCGCAGAAAAATTTGATCGCGACCGGGGCGATCACCTCTTGGCATCGCTCGAACGGACGCCGATCTACAACGCTTCGGCGCAACAATGGCAACAGGCCCTTTCACGGTACGAGGAGCCCCACATCCTGCCGACTAGCCACGCTAGGGCACAGTCTAATCTGGAAACCCGACGGGCCAGCGACATTCAATCGACCGCAACGATTGACGGTGACACGGGGGCCATCGACAGGTCGGATGCGTCCCCCGAACAGCGGGCCCGGGCGCTCGTCAACCGCGGCACTACGCACCGCCAAGCTGGCCGTACAGAGGCGGCGATCGAGGACTTCAGCCGCGTCATCGACATGCCCGACGCGCCCCCCGAACAGCGGGCCCGGGCGCTCGTCAACCGCGGCATTACGCACCGCCAGGCTGGCCGCACCGAGGCGGCGATCGAGGATTACAGCCGCGTCATCGACATGCCCGACGCGCGCCCCGAACAGCGGGCCCGGGCGCTCGTCAACCGCGGCGTCGCGCACGGCCAGGCCGGCCGCACTGAGGCAGAAATCGAGGACTACAGCCGCGTCATCGACATGCCCGACGCGCCCCCTGAGCAGCGGGCCTTGGCGCTCTTCAACCGCGGCGTCACGCACGGCGAGGCCGGCCGCACCGACGCAGAAATCGAGGACTACAGCCGCGTCATCGACATGGTCGATGCGCCGATTGGCGACCGGCGCGATTCATTGCAGGCGATCGTGCTAACTCAGGTACACGCAGGCGATGCTACCGGCGCCATTGCCATTCTTGCAGACAAGATCGGCACCTATCCGGAGCTGATTGGAGACGCACAGGCGGCGGTCGCCTTGCTTCACGCCCTCGCGCAGCGCGAGTCCCGGCCCGCGTGGCCGCAACTGTTTGAGGTTCTCGTCGGCAACGCGCCGAGCGACGTCCGTGGTCACCTGGAAACGCTAAGACCCGTGGCCGACCACATCGATGGCAGACACCCAGTGGCGATCGACGCGTTGCCGCCCGAACAGCGGACGCTGGTGGAGGAGGTCTTGCGCGCATTCGAGCCGGCGGACGCCGGCGTATGATATTGCGGGCCACTAAGTGAGACTGGTCGCAGCTGGACCAGGCGAGGTGGTCATTGACCAATGGCGATGTCGCATGCGCAGCACCTTGTTTGTAGCGCCGCCCCGCATCCCGCCGACCGCTGTGCGGTCACCGGCCTCTCCTCATCGGAGATCGGGTCAATGGCCGTTCGCACCTGCACAACGAAACGGTTGACACAGGCCAAAGCTCCGCGTGTTGTTACGGTGAGAGAGTGACCGGGAGAATCTCCTCGGTCGTTGGGAGACGCTTTTTTCGCAGGCCGATGCCTGGGTAATTGCGGCCGTATCCGGGCGCGCGGATACGAGAACAGCCATGCGCTTGCCATAGTGTCATGGCGATGTGGGGCAAAGGAGAACGCGTGTGGGACCAGAGACTCGTAGCGCGACCAGCCGCAAGCCGGCCCATACCGACCCGCTGGCGTTCGTGCGCGGCTGGCTGCGCTCGCCCAAGGCGGTGGGCGGGCCGTTCGCCAGCAGCATCTGGACGGCCGAGCGCATCGCCGAGGTGACCCTGGACGCGGCGTGCGACAACGACGCCCCGGTCATCGAGCTGGGCGCCGGCACCGGGCCGATCACCGAGGCCCTGCTGCGCGCCGGTTGCCCGCTCGATCGCCTGGTGGTGGTGGAGCGCGACCCCGGCCTGTGCAGCTTTCTCGAGGAGCGGTTTCCCGGCCTGCGGGTGGTGAACGGCGACGCACTGCGCCTGCGCGATACGTTGGCCGAGGGCCGCGTAAGGTCTGCCCGCGTCGTGCTGAGCGGCCTGCCGATGCGGGTGGTGCCGGCGGCCGGTGCGGCACGGTTGTACAGCGACGCCTTCGAGCTGATGCCGCCGGGCGGCGCCATCATCCAGTACACCTACGGCCTTCGCTCGCCGCTCGATCCGTCCGTGGTCGAGGGCCTCGACCTCAGCGCCACCTTCGTCGGCCGCGAGTGGCGCAACCTGCCGCCGATGGCGGTATGGCGCTACCAGAAGCGCGCCTGATCCACCGAACGCCTGCGTCCCGCTTCCTCGGCCATCGCATCTGGGCATAGCGAATTCTCCCTGCCGTCCTGAGCGCCCTTCGACTTCGCTCAGGGCAGGCAGCGAAGGACTTTGCGGTGATTGGATCATGCGCAGACGGCAGCTGGTGATGGGCTGGGGGCGCGTCACTCCGTGACGCGTCGGCGCCTAGCGCCGAATGACCGTCTTCGGATCGTTCCTCCGAGAAGACGCGCCACGGAGTGGCGCGCCCCCAGCGGTTGTCGCAGCATGTTGAGTAGTCAGCACCGTCAACCGCTCTTCAACCACCGTAAGGTCCTTCGCTGCCTGCCCTGAGCGAAGTCGAAGGGCGCCCAGGACGACGGTGACGGTAAGCCACTTGCGCCAACTTCGGTCTGGCACCGCCGTGGAGCGGCGTCCCGCGACATGCGCCGGGGCACGACGTGACCGGCGCGGATCGCTGGTCTCGGCGACGCCGGGCGCGCTATGGTTGGCCGTCGATCAGGGTCACGGATGTCGCACCACGAGTATTTCTCGCCCGACTACCAGAGCGCTCGCGACAAGTTCCGCGCCGCCTGCGCCGCTTCCAATGTCGCGGTGACCAGCTGGATGCAGTCATCGCGCGGCCCGCGCGGCGAGGAACTCGCGGCCGACGTGGCCTGGATCGGACCGAAGAGCGCCAGCCGCGTGTTGGTCACATGCTCTGGCACGCACGGGGTCGAGGGCCACTACGGCAGCGCCTGCCAGGTGGGTCTGCTGCGCGACGGCCATCACCGCCAGCTGCCGCGCGACACGGCCCTGCTGCTGGTGCACGCCACCAATCCGCACGGCTTCGCCTGGACGCGGCGGGTCAACGAAGACAACATCGACATCAACCGCAACTTCGTCGAGTTCGGCCGGGCGCTGCCGGAGAACGGCCTGTACCTCGAACTGGCCAGCCTGCTGGCGCCGACCGAGTGGAATGACGAGGTCGAGGCCAGCACCCGTCGGGCGCTGGCCACGTACATCGACAGGGTGGGCGTCGACGGTTTCGGCAAGGCGGTGGTGGCGGGCCAGCGCACCCATCCCAACGGCCTGTTCTTCGGCGGCACCAGCCCGTGCTGGTCGAACCGCGCCTTGCGCGAGATCGTGTCGCACTACCTGGAGGACGCCACGCATGTCTGCGTGCTCGACTTCCACACCGGGCTGGGACCGTCGGGTTACTCCGAGATGATCTGCCGCAATCCGCCCGGCTCTGAGGCGCTCGTCCTGGCGCGGCGCTGGTTCGGCGACGCCGTGACCTCGCCGGCTTCCGGCGAGAGCGCCTCGCCGGTGATCGAGGGCAATTTGCGTATGGCCTTCGTGCGCCTGCTGCCCGAGGCCCTGGTGGTGGCCTCGGCCATCGAGGTCGGCACCGTGCCGGGCGACGAGGTCAACATGGCGCTGATCGCCGACAACTGGCTGCACATCCACGGCGATCCGCACTCCGAGCAGGGCCGGGCGATCAAGCGGCGCGTGCGCGACGCGTTCTACTGCGACACCGACGCGTGGCGCGACGCCTGCTATCCGCGCGCCATCGAGATCCAGCGCCAGGCGCTCGCCGGCCTGGCGGCGGTGTAGAGACGCGGCCGGGAGCGACCGTGAAGCAGACTCGCGCCAAGCCCGCCGACATCCACGCCGCCCTCGCGGCGCTACCGGCGTTGCGCAACCGCGGGCCGCAAACGCCCGAGCATGAGGTGCAAGCCGCCTTTGCCCGACTGTCCGAGACCCGCGACGGTGCCGTCTACGCCGGCCGTTTCGACGGACAGAGCGCCTGGGAGCGGCATCCAAACGGCGACGAGCTCGTCCAGGTCCTGGCAGGCGAAACGCAGCTCACGATCCTGACGCCGGACGGTCCGAGCGTGCTGCGAATGACGGCCGGCATGCTCGTCATCGTCCCGCAGGGCTGGTGGCACCGGTTTCATGCCCCGACCGGAGTCACGGTGCTGACCATGACGCCGGCGCCGACCGAACACTCGACCGCCGAGGATCCGACCGGCGCGTAACGAGGGCGTGACGCCGCCGACCGCGCGCCACCCCAGTCGCGCAGTAGGACAGGGATTGATTGCAGCGAGGACCGCATGCTTGACGCCACTCTAACCACGCAGATCATGAACGCCGTCGACGAGACGTTCGACCGCCAGACGGCGGTGCTGGCCGACCTGGTGCGCATCCCGTCGCTGCGTTACCGGGAGGCGCCGGCGCAGGACATGATGGCGCGGCTGTTCAAGGAGGAAGGGCTGGGTGTCGACCGCTGGCAGATCCGCATCGACGACATCAAGCACCTGCCTGGCTACTCGCCAAAACATATCGACTACGACGACGCCTGGAACGTGGTCGGGGCCTGGCGGCCGGCGAGTCCCAAGGGCCGCTCGCTGATCCTCAACGGCCACATCGATGTTGTGCCGGAAGGGCCGCACGACATGTGGACGGCACCGCCCTTCGAGCCGCGGGTCAAGGACGGCTGGCTGTACGGCCGCGGCGCCGGCGACATGAAGGCCGGCCTGATCCTCAATCACTACGCCCTGATCGCGCTGCGCCGCCTGGGCTGGCGGCCGGCGGCCGACGTCTACATGCAGTCGGTGGTCGAGGAGGAGTGCACCGGCAACGGCGCGCTCGCCTGCCTGCAGCGCGGCTACCGCGCCGACGCGGCGCTGATCCCCGAACCGTCGGGCGGCGTCATGACCATCGCCCAGGTCGGCGTCATGTGGTTCCAGGTCAAGGTCACCGGCCATCCGGTGCACGTCTACAAGGCCGACGCCGGCTCCAATGCCATTGAATCGGCGTATCGCCTGATCCAGGCGCTGCGCGGGCTGGAAAAAGAATGGAACGCCCGCAAGGCCAACGACCCGCATTTCCACGACCATCACCACCCGGTGAACTTCAACGTCGGGCGGATCGAAGGCGGCGACTGGGCGAGCTCGGTGCCGGCCTGGTGCACTTTCGACATGCGGGTTGGCGTGCTGCCGTCGCAGACCTTGGCCGAGGCGCGCCGCGAGGTCGAGGACTGCGTGCGCCGCGCCGCCGCCAACGATCCGTTCCTCGGCAATGCGCCGCCGACCGTGACCTGGGAAGGTTTCCAGGCCGAGCCGTTCGTGCTGAAGAACCACGAGCAGGTGCGCGCCGTGCTGGCCGAGGCGCACCAGACCGTGTTCGGCGAGGCGCTGCTGGACCGCACCTCGACCGGCACCGCCGACAACCGCTTTTTCGGCCTCTACGCCGGCATCCCGGCGCTGGTCTACGGGCCGCAGTCCGACGACATCCACGGCTTCGACGAGCGGGTGAACCTGGAGTCGGTGCGCAAGATCACCCAGGCAACGGCGCTGTTCATCGCCCAGTGGTGCGGGCTGCAACGGGCGTGACGCCGGGGCCCGCCCAGGGGATTTGCACATGGCGCAAGGGGCGCGTGGCGACGCCATGACCTTCCCCCGGAGGGCAGGGGTATCGCATATGGTCACGCACAACCTCATCCTGAGGAGCCGGCGCAGCCGGCGTCTCGAAGGATGGGCTTCACTCTCCTTCGATCGTTCCAGCAAGTGTCGTAACGCTCGTGCGATTGCCCACCCTTCGAGACGGCCGCTACGCGACCTCCTCAGGGTGAGGTCTGCACCGTATGCGATAGTCGTGCGCTTGCGGAGGGAAGGTGAGAGAATGCTAGGCGTGTTCTAACCATGGACACCCCCAAGATCAGCCTCAAAGGCGTGCGCAAATCATTCGGCCCCAAGAAGGTGCTGGACGGCATCGACGTCGACATCGCCGTCGGCCAGTCGCTGGTCGTGATCGGCGGCTCGGGCTCGGGCAAGTCGGTGCTGATCAAGTGCATCCTCGGCCTGCTGCGGCCGGAAGCTGGTTCGATCCGCATCGACGGCGAGGAGACGGTGGGCATCAACGGCACCGATCGCGCCCGGGTGATGAAGAAGTTCGGCATGCTGTTTCAGGGCGGTGCGCTGTTCGATTCGTTGAAGGTCTGGCAGAACGTGGCGTTCGGCCCGATCCAGGCCGACGGCGTGGCGCCGGCCGCCGCCAGGGAGATCGCGCTCGCCAAGCTCGGCGCCGTCGGCCTGCCGCCGGAAGTCGGCGACCTCTATCCGGCCGAGCTGTCCGGCGGTATGCAGAAGCGCGTCGCACTGGCCCGCGCCATCGCCCGCGAACCGGAGATCATCTTCTTCGACGAGCCGACCACCGGCCTCGATCCGATCATGGCCGACGTGATCAACGAGCTGATCGTCAAGTGCGTGCGCGATCTGGGCGCCACCACCATCTCGATCACCCACGACATGGCCAGCGCCCGCAAGATCGGTGACCGCGTCGCCATGATCTACGAAGGCAAGCTGATCTGGCAGGGCGCCACGGCCGAGATCGACCGCTCCGACAGCGCCCATGTCGAGCAGTTCATCCACGGCCGGGCCGAGGGGCCGATCAAGATGCAGGTGCGCAAGCTGTGAGCGCCGCGACGCGAGCGCCGCAAACGGCGACGGCGCGGCGCGCCTATGCCGACGCGCTGCGTGCAGAGGCCGGGCTCACCTCCAGTGCCATCGTCGAGGCGTTCGCTACCGTGCCGCGCGAGTGGTTCGTCGGTCCCGGGCCGTGGCAGATCCTCGACGAGGGTTGGGGCGGCTATCACCTGACACCAGATACCGATCCGGAGC
>DATFGV010000435.1:0-5606 GCA_035249115.1 Vineibacter sp. | reverse complement strand
GGCCTCGACCCCGACAGCAAGAAGGCGGAGGACCTGGAGAAGGCGGCGGACGTCGTGCGCAAGGTGCGGCCCTCGATCCGCAAGTTCACCAGCGCCGAGATGATCAACGCCCTGGCGCGCGGCGACATCTGTCTCGCCTTCACCTTCTCCGGCGACGTCCTGCAGGCGCGCGACCGCGGCGCCAAGGCCAAGCCGAAAGCCGTCGAGGTCAACTACGCCATTCCCAAGGAAGGCTCGCAGCTGTGGATTGACGTGATGGCGATACCCAAGGACGCCAGGAACGTCGCCGAAGCGCATCGCTGGATCGACTTCCTGCTGGAACCCAAGATTGCCGCCGCGTCGAGCGACGCCGTCGGCTATGCCAGCGGCAACAAGGCGGCCGTGCCGCTGATGAAGAAAGAGGTGTCGGGCGATCCACTGGTCTATCCGCCGGAGTCGGTACGCGCCAAGTTCTTCACCATCAGCCCGGGCGACCAGGAACACGTGCGCCAGCGCACGCGGCTGTGGACCAACATCAAGACGGGCAAGTGAGCCAATGACGCCTCACCCTGAGGAGCGCCCGAAGGGCGCGTCTCGAAGGGTGAGCCGCTGCACGGCGGTTGTCCTTGCAATGCCCGGCCCACCGACGTGTCCGTGGCCCATGCGTCGAGACGACCGCGCCAGTGCGCGGTCTCCTCAGCATGAGGCGGCGTTTGAACGGATGCCCAGCACGCCCATACTGCGATGCCCGCCCTGATCCGCATCGAAGGGGTCGCCAAGCGCTTCGGTGAGGTCGCGGCGGTGGCCGGTGTCGACCTCGACATCGAGGCCGGCGAATTGTTCGCGTTGCTGGGCGGCTCCGGCTGCGGCAAGACGACGTTGCTGCGCCTGCTGGCCGGCTTCGAGACGCCGAGCGAAGGACGCATCGTGATCGACGGCGTCGACATGACCGGCGTGCCGCCCTACGCGCGGCCGGTCAACATGATGTTCCAGTCCTACGCGCTGTTTCCGCACATGAGCGTGGCGCGCAACGTCGCCTACGGGCTGGAACGCGAGCGCCTGCCGCGCGCCGAGATCGAGACGCGCGTGGCGCAGGCGCTCGACCTGGTCGAGCTCGGCGGGCTAGGCGGACGCAAGCCGCACCAGCTGTCAGGCGGCCAACGCCAGCGCGTCGCCCTGGCGCGCGCTGTCGTCAAGCGGCCCAAGGTGCTGCTGCTCGACGAGCCGCTGGCAGCACTCGACCGCAAGCTGCGCGAGCGCACCCAGCTGGAGCTGGTCGAGCTGCAGCGCCGGCTGGGCATCACTTTCGTCATGGTGACGCATGACCAGGACGAGGCGATGACCATGGCGAGCCGTATCGCGGTGATGGATCGCGGCCGCATCGCGCAGTCGGGCACGCCGGCCGAGATTTACGAGCGCCCGAGAAGCCGCTTCGTCGCCGACTTCGTCGGGATGGCCAACATCTTCGACGCCGAGGTCGTCGGCCGCGCCGACGGCGGGGTGCGGCTCCGTTGCGCGGCACTGGGCGGCGAGCTTGCGGCACCGGCCACCGTGCCTCCCGAGCGCGGACCGGTGTCCATCGTCATCCGGCCGGAGAAACTGTCGCTCGACAAGGCACCGACCGCGCCGGGCCTCGCCGGCACCGTCCGCAACGTCGTCTATCGCGGCGATGAATCCATCTACCACGTCTCGCTGCCGTCCGGCGCCGCCGTACAGGTGACGCGCCTCAACGCCGATCGCACCACAGTCGGCGCGATCGCGCGCGGCGATGCCGTGCGCGTCGCCTGGCCTGCCGACGCCGTTGTGGTGATGCCTCCATGAACGATCCGGTCACCGCCGCCGCGGGCCGCGCCGTCTGGGGCCGGCGGATCGTCATCGCCCTGCCCTATCTCTGGCTGCTGCTGTTTTTCGCGGCGCCGTTCGCCATCGTTGCCGCCATCAGCCTGGGCGAGAACGCGCCTGATTCGGCGCCGCCGGTCAGCCTGACCTGGTCGGGCAAGACGTACGTCCAGTTGTTCAGCGATGCGCTGTATCCGGCCGCTTACCTGAACTCGCTGCGTATCGCGGCCATCGCCACACTTGCCACCCTGCTGATCGGCTACCCCATGGCGTACGCCATCGCCCGCGCGCCCGCCGGTTGGCGCGGGCCGCTGCTGATGGCGGTGATCCTGCCGTTCTGGACGTCGTTCCTGATCCGCATCTATGCCTGGATGGGAATCCTGTCGGAGAACGGCCTGCTCAATCAGCTGCTGCGCGGCAGCGGCCTGGTCGCCGACCCCGGCACGATCCTCGGCACCGAGTGGGCGATCTTCCTCGGCATCGCTTACGCCTATCTGCCGTTCATGGTCCTGCCGCTCTACGCCACACTGGAAAAGCTCGACGCCACGCTGCTCGAGGCGGCCACCGATCTTGGGGCGCGGCCGCTGACGGCGTTCCTGACCGTCACCCTGCCGCTGTCGCTGCCCGGCGTGCTGGGCGGTTGCCTGCTGGTGTTCATCCCGGCGGTCGGCGAGTTCATCATCCCCGACCTGCTCGGCGGCACCGAGACCTTGATGATCGGCAAGGTGCTGTGGGACGAATTCTTTTCCAACAGCGACTGGCCTATGGCCTCGGCGGTCGCGATGGCCATGCTGGCGGTGCTGGTCGTCCCGATCATGCTGTTCCAACGCGCCCGCGCCCGCGAGTTGGCACGGCAATGAGTGGCGCGACGTCGTTCCCCCTCCCCCCTGGTGGCAGGGCGATCGTCTATGGCCACCCGAAACCTCATCCTGAGGAGCCGGCGCAGCCGGCAGCCTGCCCTGAGCTTGCCGAAGGGTCTCGAAGGATGGGCTACAGTCCCGTTCGATCGTTGCAGCAAATGTTGCAATGCTCGTGCGGTTGCCCACCCTTCGAGACGGCCGCTACGCGGCCTCCTCAGGGTGAGGTCTGTGCCATTTGTGATAGCCCTGCCCCATGTGAGGGAGGGTTGGGGCGAGGGGTCCCCCACACCAACCATCGTGCTTGGCGCACCCCCCTCCCTTACCCTCCTCCGCAAGGGGGGAGGGGACATGAGAAGAGGGCCCGATGACCGGCCGCATGCCGCGCCTGCTGCTGGCCGCGCTGGCCTTCGGCTACGCCTTCCTCTACGTGCCGATCCTCAGCGTCGTCGTCTATTCGTTCAACGAGTCGCGGCTGGTGACGGTGTGGAGCGGCTTCTCGTTCAAATGGTGGGGCGAGCTGCTACGCAATGAGGCGATGCTCGACGCCGCATGGCTGTCGCTGCGGATCGCGCTGGTCAACGCCTGCGTCGCGACCGCGCTTGGCGCCATGGCCGGCTTCGCGTTGGCGCGCTATCCGCGCTTCGCCGGCCGTACCGCGTTTGGCGGCCTGATCGCCGCGCCGCTGGTGATGCCCGAGGTGATCATGGGCATCGCCACCCTGCTGCTGTTCGTGGCGCTCGACCAGGCGCTCGGCTGGCCGGAGCGCGGCTTCACCACCATCGCCATCGCCCACATCACCTTCTCGGCCGCCTTCGTCGCCGTCGTGATCCAGTCGCGGCTGGCCGATTTCGATCGTTCGCTCGAGGAGGCCGCCGCCGATCTCGGTGCACGACCTTTCACCGTGTTCCGCACCGTCACCCTGCCGCTGATCGCGCCGGCACTGGTCGCCGGCTGGCTGCTCGCCTTCACCTTGTCGATGGACGATCTGATCCTGACCCAGTTCGTCGCCGGGCCGCAGTCGCAGACCTTGCCCATGCTGATCTACGCCAGCGTGCGGCTGGGGGTGAGCCCGCAGATCAACGTTCTGGCGACGATCATCGTGGTCGTGGTCGGGACGGCGATTGTCGTCGCGGGCTGGCTGTTGCAACGTTCGCGACGGCGGCATGACCGCGAAGCGCAAACGGCGGCAGTCACCTGACGCAACCGACAACGGACGAGTGACTGTTCAACGAGCGCCGCCACTTCCTCGCCCACGCGATCGCGTTATAGTGGCGCGCCGAGGCGCGCCGACACGGGCGGCGCCACGCAAGCGACAACGCAGGAGGGTTGACGATGGCCGGCAAGCGCGAACGCGGTCTGTACGAACTCTACGCCGACGATCCGGAGCGCGCCGACGCGCTGGTCTTTGGCCGCCGCACCGACGAGTCGCGGCGCGGTTTCCTGAAGGGCGCCGGGCTGGCCGGCATGGGCGCCGCGGTTGGCGGCAGCATTCCCTTCGCTGCCGGCATGCCGGCGGGCCTGATCCCGGCGGCGATGGCGCAGCCGGTGCAGCAGGCGCAAGCCGGGCCGGCCGCGGCCGACAAGGGTCCGAAGCTGTTGAAGATGGACGGCAAGGCCGAGCTGGTGGTGCTGGGCGACAAGCCGCTGGTCGCCGAGACGCCGGCCCACCTGATGGACGACGAGGTGACGCCGACCGACAAGTTCTTCATCCGCAACAACGGGCTGACACCGGATCCCGCGTCCATGCCGGCCGATCCCAAGGCGTGGAAGATCAAGATCGACGGCGAGGTCAATACGCCGATGGAGATCGCGCTCGGCGATCTGATGTCGCGTTTCCCGAACGTCACCCACAAGCTGATGCTGGAGTGCGGCGGCAACGGCCGCTCGTTCTTCGTTCCCGAGGCGCGCGGCAACCAGTGGGTCAACGGCGGCGCCGGCTGCGCCGAATGGACCGGCGTGCGCCTGGCCGACGTGTTGAAGGCCGCCGGCCCCAAACCGTCAGCGGTTTACACCGGCCACTACGGCGCCGACCCGCATCTGTCGGGCGACGCCACCAAGCCGTCGATCTCGCGCGGCGTGCGGCTGGCCAAGGCGATGGAGGAGCACACCATCATCGCCTTCAAGATGAACGGCAAGGACATCCCGCTGGTGCACGGCGCGCCGGCGCGGCTAGTGGTACCCGGCTGGGCCGGCTCGACGTCGGCGAAATGGCTGAACCGCATCTGGGTCCGCGACAAGGAGCACGACGGGCCGGGCATGGGCGGCTTCTCGTACCGCACGGCCAAGACGCCGATCGTCCCCGGCAGCAAGGGCGACGAGAAGGACACGGTGATCCTCGAGGCGATGCCAGTGCGCTCGGTGGTGACGTTCCCCGCGCATGGCGCGCGGCTGGCGGCCGGCACCCGAAAGCTCGATCTGCGCGGTCACGCCTGGGCTGGCGACGACACGATCCGGTCGGTCGATGTCTCGATCGACTACGGCGTCACCTGGAAGAAGGCCGAGGTCAAGGCGCCGGCCAACAAGTTCGCCTGGCAACGCTTCACGGCTTCGCTCGACGTGCCCAGCGCCGGCTACTACGAGATCTGGAGCAAGGCGACCGACAGCAAGGGCGTCACGCAGCCCTTCCAGGCCGGCAACTGGAACCCGCAAGGCTACGGCGGCAACCCGGTCAGCCGCGTCGCGGTGCTGGTGGAGGGTTGAACCTCCCTTCCTTCCCCACGCCAGTGGCGAAGGTGCCCGAAGGGCGGATGGGGAGCCGACGTGGTGTCTGTGACTGAGAAGACCACGTCGGCTCCCCTCCGCCCCTTCGGGGCACCTCCCCAGCTTCGCTGGGGAGGATGAATTCACACTAATAAGCTTGGGACATGAAGCAACCGGTCGGCGCCATCACCATCGCGATCGTGGCCATGATCGCGACATTGGCGCTCG
>DATFGV010000434.1:0-6910 GCA_035249115.1 Vineibacter sp. | reverse complement strand
GATCGGCTCCCGGAAGATCACCCGTGACGACGCCAGGTCAGGCGCACCCGCGCCACGCGCAACGCGCACGGTCGACAGCGTCAGCTCGACGTCGGTCCATAGTTCGCCCGAGCGCTGGACGATCTCGGCGCGACGCACCAGTTCCAGCGATGGCTTCTTGTCCTTGCCGCCGGTGTCCAATCGCGCGTCGTAGAGCGGCCGCCAGTTGGCGCCGCCGACGCGGTAAGTCAAGGTCAGCGCCGCCTTGAGCGCCGATGGCGCCTCGACCGCGATCGCCACCTCGAACTGTGGCGCGCCAGGTTGGCGCGCCTGCGGACGGGCGCGCTCCAGCGCGGCGATCTCCTCATCGTAGCCGCGCAGCTCCGCCATCAGCAGCCGCAGCTCTTCGTTGCTCCTGGCCAGCGCGCCGCCGACCGCGTCCCAGGCGCCCGCCCACTGCGACACGTCCATCGGCTTCGAATCCTGGCCGAGCTTCTCCGGGCTCGCCTCGGCGTAGCGGCGGATCATCGCCCTTCGCCGCTCGGTGGCCTCGATGCGTGCCGCCACCGTGTCGCGCTTTTCGCGCAACGCCTTCAGCTTCTCCTCCAGGCTGGCGTCGATCACCGGCCGGGGATCGCCTGGTACGGTGCGGATTTCCACCGAACCGATGGCGAGGCGCGCGGTGCCTTCGCCAGCGACCCGCAACGACGCGGGATCGATCGTCGGCGGCAGGCCTTTCAGCACGATGGTCGACGGGCCAGCCGGCAGCTCGACGCTGGCCCGCCGTGTCACGCTGGCACCATCGGGGTAGACGGTGACGGCCTCGACGCGCGACGGTGCCACCACGTCGGCGGCATGGGCGGGCACGACGAACGCAACGAGGGCAAGAACGAGGGCGATGCCACGCATCAGGTTTCTCCGCGAAGGTGCCAGCGTCGGTGCGGTCCTAACATCGGACGTTCGAAACTGGTCACGACATTATTCCACCGAATCGGTTGTCTCTTCATCCGCTGGTCCATACCGCTTACAAGACAAACCGGCCTTGCGGCAACCAGGTCTGCGACGGTACGCGGCCGCCGGAGCCGGAGATGTGAAGCCGCGCACTCCGTCACCGTCTTCGTTCTCGACATCGCGCCACCATCCGCGAATATGGTCGCCGCATTCGGACCTTAGCGGCCGCCAACGCCATCAGATCGGAGGAAATCCATGCCCATTATCCTGTCGCGCCGCGCCGCCACGCGCGTCCTGACCGGTTCCCTGGCTTTGGGGGCGCTGCCCGCCCGGGCGCAAAGCGGCGACTGGCCGAAACAGCCGATCAAGTACATCGTGCCTTTCCCGCCCGGCGGCACGGTCGATCCGCTGGCCCGCATCGTGCAAAAGCGCATCACCGACGCCACCGGCTGGAACATCATTATCGACAACCGCGCCGGCGCCGGCGGCTCGATCGGCACCGCCGCGGCCGCCAAGTCGCCGCCCGACGGTTACACCTGGCTGTTCGTGTTCGACACGCATGCGGTCAATCCCAGCCTGATCCCGGGCCTGCCGTTCGACACGCTGAAGGATTTGGCGCCGGTGATGCTGGTCGGCACCTCGCCGATGGCGATCGTCACGCCGCCGGGCCGGCCCTACAAGAGCTTCGCCGACGTGATCGCCGCCGCCAAGGCCAAGCCCGACTCGATCACCTACGGCTCGATCGGCAATGGCAGCCTCGGTCACCTGACCTTGACCCTGGTGCAGCAGGCCGGCGGATTCCAGGTCGTGCACGTGCCGTACAAGGGCGGCGCGCCGATGACCCAGGACGCGATCGCCGGCCAGATCGACCTGGCGATCGGCACGGTGGCGTTGCTCACGCCGCAGATCCGCGGCGGCCGAGTACGCGCGCTCGCCGTCACCGGCGACAAGCGCTCACCGGTGCTGCCGGACGTGCCGTCGCTGGCCGAGCAAGGCTTCCCGAATTTCTCGGCCTTGGCGTGGTGGGGCGTGCTGGCGCCTGCCGGAACGCCCAAGCCGATCCACGATCGCATGCACGCCGAGCTGAAGAAGGCGCTGGAGCACGCCGAAGTGAAGGCGCAGTTGGGCGAGCAGCTGGGCATGGACCTCGTCGCGAGCAGCCCCGAAGCGTTCGGCACGTTCATCGCCGAGCAGGTCACGCGCTGGGGCAAGGTGGTCAAGGACAACAACATCAAGCCCGATTGAGGCGGTTGACGATCAGGCCCGCATCCGTCGACAGTGGCCGCGCACGCCCGCCGTAGAAGCGGGGCGGCTCAGGAGGCTCAAATGACGACGGGTGACAACGGCGCGGTGCGCCGGCGCATATTCTTACAGGCAACGGCCGCGGCAAGCCTGATCGGGTTGCGGCCCGCCGCGGCACAGACATCCGACTGGCCCCGGCAGCCGCTGCGCTTCGTGGTGCCGTTTCCGCCCGGCGGATCGACCGATCCGGTGGCGCGCATCATCGCCGCCAAGCTCACCGAGACGCTGGGCTGGAACATCGTCATCGACAACAAGTCGGGCGGTGCCGGCGTGGTCGGCGCGACCTTCGCGGCCAAGCAGCCGGCCGACGGCTACACTTGGCTGGTGGTATTCGACAACCACATCCTCAATCCGCTGTTCACGCCCGAGCTGCCCTACAAGGACAGTGAGCTGGCCCACGTCATGCAGATCGGCCAGACGGCACAGATGATTGGCTGCCACCCGGCCCGGTCCTACAAGACGTTCGCCGATGTGGTCGCGGACGCGAAGCAACGGCCCGGCAGAGTGACGGTCAGCGTGCTGGCGGCGAGCCAGGCCTTCGTGCTGCTGACGCAGATGCAGAAGGACAACGACTACAACATGAACGTCATCCCCTACAAGGCGGGTGGCCCGCTGCTGGCCGACGCGCTGGCCGGTCATACCGACATGGCGATGTCGAGCCTGGCGGCGATGATGCCGCACGTCTCCGCCGGCAAGCTGCGGGCGATCGCGGTGACCGGTGCACAGCGTTCGACGGTGTTGCCCGACACGCCGACCCTGGCCGAGCAGCGTGTCAAGGCGCCCGCTTCCTATGCCTGGTGGGGCGTCTATGCGCCTGCCGGCACGCCGCGCCCGATCATCGAGCGCATGCACGCCGAGATCGGCAAGGCGTTGCGCAGCGCCGACGTCACCAAGAAATTCGTCGACCAGTTCAACATGGAGATCATCGCCTCGTCGCCGGAAGCCTTCGCCGAATTTCAGAAGAAGGAGCAGGCGATCTGGGGCAAGACGATTCGCGAGAACAACCTCAAGCCGGATTGATCGGTGCCTCGGCACGGCCAGTCGCTGGGAGACCCTTCGTGACCAATCAAGTGAAACTGGCGATTCTCGACGACTATCAGAACCTCGCCCTGGGCTACGCCGACTGGGACAAGGCCCGCGCCCGCGGCGTCGAGATCACCGCCTTCGACCGCCATCTCGGGACGATCGACGCGGCGGCGGCAACGCTGGCGCCGTTCGATGTCCTGCTCCTGATGCGCGAGCGCCAGGCGATGCCCAAGGCCCTGATCGACCGGCTGCCCAACCTCAAGCTCGTGATCCTGACCGGTACCCGTGCACCCAGCCTCGACACGGCCGCCTGTACCGCGCGCCGCATCCCGGTCTGCAACACCGGCAACGGCCCCAGCCAGGCTTCAACTGCGGAACTCTCCTGGGCGCTACTGATGAACGCGGCGCGTCACGTCGGGCGCGCCGAACGCCAGCTGCGCGCCGGCGGCTGGCATGGCGATCTGGACATGGGAATCGTTCTCGAGGGCAAGCGGCTGGGCGTCCTGGGACTGGGCAAGCTCGGCGGCAGGATGGCGCACTACGCAAAGGCCTTCGATATGGAGGTCGTGGCCTGGAGCCAGAACCTGACGGCCGAAAAGGCCCGCGAGGCCGGCGGGACGCTGGTGTCGAAAGACGAGCTGCTGGCGACATCCGATATCGTTTCGATCCATCTTGTCCTGAGCGACCGCAGCCGCGGATTGGTCGGGCGCGCCGAGCTGGCGCGCATGAAGAAAGGCGCGATCCTGATCAACACCTCGCGTGGGCCGATCGTCGATGAGGCAGCCCTGATCGATGCGCTGCGCAGGCGCCATCTCGGCGCCGCCGGGCTTGATGTCTATGACGTCGAGCCGCTGCCGGCGGGCCATCCGCTGACGACACTGGACAATGTCGTGCTCACGCCACACCTGGGCTACGTCGCCGACGCGATTTTCCGCGCCTTCTACCGCGACGCATTGGAAAACCTGCTGGCGTGGATCGACGGCAAGCCGATCCGCGTCACCAATCCTGAGGCTGTTGCAGGGCGCTAGTGCGAACGGCAGGTACCGTGACGAGCCGGATTGGAAGCCGTCAGCTGCCCTGGAAGTAGTAAGTGAAGACGCCGGACTTGCCGCCAACGTCGATCTGGTTGAACTGGCGCCGCACATAGCCCTGGCCGCACTGCACCTCGGCGATACGGAAGGACTTTTCGCTGACGCACATCGGAAACGTGCCCGACCAGTGCGAGTTCGATGACTCGGCGTAGACGTAGTAGTACCGGTTGGCCAGCGGACCGGTCCACAACGTGATGCATTGCGCCGGGTTCAGCTCGTACCAGCCCTGTGACAGGAAGATATTCTTGCCGTCCTGTTGTTGGCCGTTGGCCGCCGCCTTGGCGACCATAATGACCTTGCTGCTTTGGTTGCAGGCTCGGATCGTGGTCACGTCGCTGAACTTGCCGCCCTGGGCGTGCGCCGCCGCCGAGAACGCCAATGACACCGCCGCAACCGCAAACGCGCCACCCCAACGCATCGCCAACCCCCTCGCCGATACCGCTTCGAAGCTCAGAGTACCGCCAGCCCGGCGCCGTCTCAAGCGGCGTCGCGTTCGCAGCGCAGCCACCACGGGTTGCCCCGCTGTCGGCGCCGCCTCATGCCGCTTGCCGCGGCCGCGGCGACGCCATGCCGTCCGTGAGGCGGGCGGCCAGTCGATCGACGCCGTCCTCGAAGGAAAACCGGCCGCGGACCACGGCGTTGCCACGGGCGGCGAGCGCCGCGCGGCGGGCAGGGTCGCGCACCAGCGACTCCAGCGCCGCGGCCAGTGCCGCCGGGTCGGACGGTGGGACCAGCAAGCCGCTCTCGCCATCGTCGATCAGTTCCGGAATCGCCGACACACGTGTCGCCACGCACGCCACGCCCTGGCATTGCGCTTCCATCAGCACGTTGGGCAGTCCATCCCGATCGCCGTCGCCGGCGATCTTGCTGGCCAGCACGAATATGTCGGCGCGGGCATAGGCCTCGAACACGAACGCCTGCTCGCGCGCCCCATGCCACTGGCAACGCGCTGAGAGGCCCAAGCGCTCGGCCCGGGCCTTCAGCGCGCCGCCCAGCGGTCCGCCGCCGACATGCTCGAAGCGCCAGTGCAGATCCTTCGGCAGCGACACAAGCGCGTCCAGCACGTCGTCGTAACCCTTCTTCTCGACCCGCCGGCCGACGCTCAGGATCACGATCGGGTCGGCCGGATCGCGGCCACTGCGCAACGGCCGTGGCGCCGGGGCCGGCAGCCGCGACAAGTCCAGACCGTGGTAGACCAGCGCGACGGTATCGCCGGACGGCGCCAGGGCCGCCAGCCGGTCGCGGCCGGTCGCCGTGCAAGTCACCAGCCAGCGGCAGTCGGCAAGCTTTTCCCGGATCTCCCAATCCGGCGTCGTCCAGATGTCCTTGGCGTGTGCCGAGCCGCTCCACGGCAGGCCGCGCATCATGGCGGTGTAGCGCGCCACCGAGGCCGGGGTGTGCAGGAAGTGCACGTGCAGCCAGCGAATGTCGGCCGGCAGCTCACGGGCCAGTACCAGCGCCTGGCCCCAGCGCCGGCCGCGATTCGGCGTCGGGTCGCGCCGCCAGTCGCGCAGCCACTGGGCACGAGCGGCGCGATAGCCCGGCAGACGCCGGGCGCCCCACCAGCCACGCAGCACCCGCAGGGGTTCGCGCCATAGGTACTCGGGCAGGTAGCTGACCGCGGCGCGGATCCGGTCGTGCACCGGGTGGCGCTTGGTCTCGGTCGGATGGCGCAGCGAGACCAGGATCGGCCGCAAGCCGCGCCGTTCCAGCCCCTCGATCTCCTGGGCGATGAAGGTCTCCGACAGCCGCGGGTAGCCTTTGAGCAGAATGGCAATGGACGGGCCCTGCGCCGTCGTGCCGAACGCCCGCGAGTCAGCGCCCCCCGACTGGGGCGGCAGCGGTGGCGACGGCGCGTTCACGCCAGGTTGCGCCGGCGAACCGGGAAGGGCTCTTGCGGCATCGGTTCGAACACCGGGCGGACGACGCCGTCGTCGGGCGTGACCACTGATACCGGCCGTCCCAACGGGCGCTTGAGATACTTGGCCACCAGCTTGCCGACATTCGGCAGGCCATCGAGCAGCCCGGGGATGATCGCGTCGGAGGGCAAGCCCTGCTGCGGCAAGTGCCGCAAGGCCGTCGCCATCACCGCCGGATCGCGCCGGCCATCGTCGGGCAGCACTTCCAGCAGCTTCTGCTGGCGCGCGCTCTGGGCGCGGATCGCCTGTTCCAGGCGTGGCCGGGTACGCGGCACTATGAGCGCCTTTTTGTCGAAGCTCAGGATCTCGCAGAACGTGTTGTAGCCGCCCATGGCGACCACGCCGGCGGCGCACGCCATCAGCGGCCCCAGGCTGGTCTCGAAGGTCAGGGTGCGGATGCCCGACAGCCGGGCGGCCCGCTGCCGGAAGCCTTCGCGGACTTCCGGTGCCATGAACGGCCCGAAGACGATCACCGCCGCGTAGGGGATTTTGGCGTCGTGCTCGTAGGCGCGCAGCACCCAATCGACCAGCGCCTCGCCGTCGCCGCCGCCGCCGGGCGTGACCAGCAGGAACGGCTCCTCGTCGAATTTCAGATCGGGAATCGGCGGCACCTTCGAAGGGAGGCCGCGGCGGAGATACCCC
>DATFGV010000433.1:0-17458 GCA_035249115.1 Vineibacter sp. | reverse complement strand
CGGCGCAATGGATGACGAGCCGCCTGCCGCCGACCTACACTGCGTCACGGCACTGCATCACACATCACATGAGGATCGACCATGATTGTCGAACAGATCTGGACCGCCAACGCCTACCGGAATTTCAACTATTTGATCGTCTGCCCGGAAACCGGCGAGGCGCTGGCGATCGATCCGCTGGACCACGTCAAGTGCCTGGCCGCCGCCAAGGCCAAGGGTTGGACAATCACCCAGATCCTGAACACGCACGAGCACGGCGATCATACCGGCGGCAACAAGGCGATGGTCGCCGCCACCGGCGCCAAGCTTCTGGCGCACGCCAACGCCAAGGACCGGATCCCCGGCATGGACCGCGGGCTGAAGGCCGGTGACGTCATCAAGGTCGGCAAGACGGTCGAGCTGGAATGCCTCGACACGCCCGGCCATACCATGTGCCACATTTGCTTGCGCTCGCACGGCGATCAGCCGGCGCTGTTCTGCGGCGACACGCTGTTCAACGCCGGCGCCGGCAACTGCCACAACGGCGGTCATCCGAACGAACTCTTCAACACCTTCGCCAGCCAGCTCGACAAGCTGCCGGAGACCACCCGGATCTATCCCGGCCACGACTACATCGCCCGCAATCTCGCGTTCACGCTCGATCGCGAGCCCGACAACGCCAAGGCCAAGGACATGCTGCCGACGATGGAGGCGCAGGATCCGTCCCAGGCGCTGGTCACCACCTTGGCGCTCGAGCGCGAGATCAACACCTTCTTCAGACTCTCGAGTCCGTCGGTGATCCGTCGCCTGCGCGAGGCCTTCCCCGACCTGCCGGACAATCCTGACCGCAAGACGGTGTTCCTGAAGCTGCGCGAGCTGCGCAACAAGTGGTAAGGCCATGCGGCCTTTCCATGCCTTTTCCCGGAGGGGGAAGGGGGCGCGCCGGGGGCGCGCGACTCCTGTCGCGCGTCTTCGCTTTTCGCGGCACATGACGCGTCACTGGAGTGACGCGCCCCCAGCCCATCCCCTATCCGCCGTTCGGGAAGAAGACACTCAGAACGCACTGCGACGCGGTGATCTTCATGGGGGGCCGGCAATAACCATCCATCCGCGATGAAGCCGCCGGTCCTGGCGCGCCTGCTGATTGCGCGCGTGCCCTTTTACTACGGCTGGATCGTGCTGGGCTGCGTCTGCCTGGCCGGATTTGCGCGTCAGGGTCCGGCGGTGGCTGTGTTGTCAATCTTCGTGGCGCCGATGACCGCCGAGTTCGGTTGGTCGCGTACGGAAATCTCGGGCGCCGTGTCGCTCGGCGGCATCCTGGCGGCCTTGGTCACGCCCGCGATCGGACCGACGGTCGACCGCCAGGGCGCGCGCCTGGTGCTAAGCCTTGCCGTACTCAGCACCGGGCTGGCGACAATGGCATTGTCGCTGGTGCCATCGCTGGTCATCTTCTACCTGCTGTTCTGTTTCGCCCGCATGGTCTGGGCAGGACCATACGATCTCGCTCTCTACAGCGCGCTCAACAGCTGGTTCGTCGCGCGTCGGATGACGGCCGCCTCGATCGCCACCCTGGCGCAGATGTCCGGCCTCGTTGCCCTGCCGGTCATCGCGCAACTCGCGATGTTGAACGGCGACTGGCGCGACGGCTGGGTCGCGGTCGGCGCCACGGTGCTGGCCGTGGGTTTCCTGCCGGTGTGGCTGCTGCTGGTGCGCCGACCCGAGGATATCGGCCTGGCGGCGGACCGACCGGCTGGCGCCGCCGTCGCGCCGGAGCAACACTTCAGCCGCGCCGAGGCGATGCGGACCCGCGCCTTCTGGCTGCTGGCGCTTTACACGGTCCTGGTCTTTCCGGTGCAGGCCGGCGTCAGCCTGCACCAGGCGGCGCACCTGATCGAGCGCGGCCTGGCGCCGATCACGGCGGCCGCTGCCATTGGCGTCTTCTCGGCGATGTCGGCGGTTGCCAGCCTCGGCGTCGGATTCCTGCCGCGGCGCTGGCCTGTGCGCTACCTGCTGCTGACCGCGGCCGCGCTGCTCGCCGGCGGCAGCCTGGCGCTGATCTGGGTGCGATCGGCCGGCGATGCCTATCTCGCCGCCGGCCTGTTCGGTCTCGGCATCGGCAGCGCGATGACCCTTGTCCCTGTGGCCTGGGCCGACTTCTTCGGGCGGCAAAGCTACGGCGCGATCCGCGGTGTCGCGCTATCGCTTCAGGTGCTGGCGCAGGCTGCCGGCCCAGTGCTGTCCGGCGTGCTGCGCGACCGCAGCGGCGACTACACCCACTCGCTGCTGGCGTTTACCGCATTGGCGCTTGCCGCCGCCGTCACCGCGCTGGTCGCGCGACAGCCGTCGGCGCCTTGACTCCGCGTGACGGGCGATTGAGGCTCGCAATGGCTTGCCCGCTTTGACGGGCCACCAGCAACGCACCAGGGGAAACCACCATGACACGCGACGTAAGCCGGCGGCAGACACTGATCGGGTTGGCGGCCGGGGTCGGCACCCTGGCGGCCGGCGACGCGGCCCTGGCGCAGGGCGGACGATACAAGGAAGCGCCGGCGCTGGCCGAGCTGGTCAAGGCTGGCCGTTTGCCGGCGGTCGACGCGCGCCTGCCGGAAAACCCGCTGGTGGTGCCAACGGTGGAGAAGGTCGGCGAGTACGGCGGCATCTGGCGCCGCGCCTTCCTCGGTCCGGCCGACTTCAACAACTATGTCCGAGTCGTCTACGACGCGCTGTTCCGCTTCTCACCCGACGGCGCCAAGATCGAACCCAAGATCGCGGCCGGCGCCGAGCCGTCGGCCGATTTCAAGACTTGGACGATCAAGCTGCGCAAGGGCGCGAAGTGGTCCGACGGCGCGCCGTTCGGCGCCGACGACATTCTCTTCTGGTACAGCGACGTCCTGCTGAACAAGGATCTGACGCCGACCCTGCCCGGCTGGATCCGCAACGGCGACGGCTCTGCGGCAAAGGTCGAGAAGGTCGACGACATCACGGTGCGCTTCACCTACGACAAGCCGGCGACGTTGTTTCTCACGGCCGTCGCCAACCAGGACGGCGCCGACCGCACGTTCGCGATGTTCCTGCCGGCGCACTACCTGAAGAAGTTCCATCCCGCGCACGCCAAGAAAGAGGACATCGACAAGGCGGTGGCGGCGGCGAACTTCAAGACGTGGACCGAGCTGTTCGCCAACCGCAACGCGCCCTGGGAAAATCCCGAGCGGCCCACCATGGGCGCCTGGTCGCCGTCGAGCCGCGCCAGCGATCCGATTTTCACCTTGCGGCGCAACCCCTACTACGTCGGCGTCGATTCGGCAGGCAACCAGCTGCCCTATCTCGACGAGGTGCGCTTCACCTATTTCGCCGACGCGCAGGCGCTCAACCTGGCGGCCATCGCCGGCAACTTCGACATGCAGGAGCGCCATATCAACATGACCAACTACCCGGTGCTGAAGGAGCAAGAGAAAACCGGCAAGTACCGCATTATCGCCTGGCCGACCTTCGGCGGCGCCGACGCGGTGGTCGCCATCAACTCGACCTACACGGCCGATCCGGAGATGGGCAAGGTCATGGCGATGAAGGATTTCCGCGTGGCAATGTCGCTGGCGATCAATCGCGATCAGATCAAGGAGAGCGTGTTCCTCGGCCTCGGCGAGGCGCGCCAGGGCGTGCCGGCGCCGTGGCATCCGTATTTCCCCGGGGCCGAATGGGCCAAGAAGCACACCGAGTTCAACCGCGCCGAGGCCAACAAGCTGCTCGATGGAATCGGGCTGAGCAAGAAGGACGCCCAGGGCATTCGCCTGCTGCCCAGTGGCAAGCCGGCGACCATCGAGATCAGCGTCGTGCCGGCGTTCGGCGCCTGGCCGGACGTGGCGCTGCTGGTTTCAAAAGACTGGGAGGCGGTCGGCATCAAGACGGTCGTGCAGGTGCGCGAGCGCGCCTTGCACTTCACGATGGGCGGGAACAACGAGCTGATGGCCGAGGTGTGGAATGAGGACACCAGCGCCTTCCCCTACACCGGCAACGCCAAGGTCGATCCGCGCAACTCGCCGATCCTGACCACCGGCCCGCTGTGGCGCCGCTGGTACGCCACCGGCGGCAAGGAGGGCGCCGAACCGCCACCCGAGGTCAAGCGCATCGTCGAGATCGTCGACAAGGCACGCACCGTCGGACCGGACGAGCAGGTCAAGCTGTCGCAGGAGCTTTACCGGATCTGGGCCGACCAAGTGTACGAGATCGGCACGGTCGGCCTGACACCGATGGTGCAGGGTGTTGTGGTCACCAACACCAAGTTCCGCAACGTGCCGACCACCCTGGGCAACGACTGGCCGCTGCGCAGCCCCGGCAACGCCCGCACCGAGCAGTTCTTCCTCACCAAATGAGGTGGATCAAGAAATCCTCCCCACGCGTCTGCGTGGGGAGGTGCCCCGAAGGGGCGGAGGGGAGCCGACGTGGTGTATGCAACGAGGGCCTCGTCCCTGTAGCGCACACCGCGTCGGCTCCCCCTCCGGCCTTCGGCCACCTCCCCCACTTCGTGGGGCAGAGAGCTAGATGACCCGCTACATCCTCGAGCGGCTGGCGCTGCTGCCGCTGCTGATGGTGGTCTATTCCTTCGTCATCTTCGTCATCATCCAGGCGCCGCCGGGCGATTTCCTGACCACCTACATCGCCACCCTGGCGTCGTCGGGCTCGTCGATGTCGGTTGAGCAGGTCGAGGCGCTGCGCCAGCAGTACGGCCTCGACCAACCGATGCTGGTGCAATACGTGCTGTGGATGAAGCAGCTGTTCGTCGGCAATCTCGGGCTGTCGTTGGAGTACCAGCGGCCCAACGCCGACCTGATTCTCGAGCAGCTCGGCCTGACCCTCGCCCTGGCGCTGTTCTCCTTCGTGCTGACCTGGGCGATCGCGGTGCCGGCCGGCATCTATTCCGCGACCCACCCGCGTTCGCTGGTCGACCATGTGCTGACGGTGATCAACTATGTCGGCGTCGCCACGCCCAACTTCATGCTGGCGCTGGTGCTGATGTGGGTCGCCTTCGCCTATTTCGATATCAGCGTCACCGGCCTGTTTTCGCCGGAATTCGCCGACGCGCCGTGGAGCTGGGCGCGGGTCTGGGACCTGCTGAAGCATCTGTGGCTACCGGCACTGGTGCTGGGCATCGCCGGCACCGCGCGGCTGAGCCGCATCATGCGCGCCAACCTGCTCGACGAACTCAACAAGCCGCATGTCGTGACGGCGCGCGCCAAGGGCATGAAGGAATGGCGGCTGGTGCTGCGCTATCCGGTGCGGCTGGCGTTCAATCCGCTGGTCAGCACCATCGGCTGGTATTTGCCGCAGCTGTTCTCCGGCAGCCTGATCGTCGCCACCGTGATGAACCTGCCCAACATCGGCCCCCTGTTGCTGCGCGCGCTGGTTAACCAGGACATGTACCTCGCCGGCGGCATCCTGCTGATCTACTCGTTCCTGACCATCGTCGGCACCTTGCTGTCCGACATTCTGCTGGCCCTGATCGACCCGCGCATCCGGGTGGAGGGCTAGCGATGCCGGTCGCGCTGCCGGACCATTCCTCCCCATGCTTTGGCGTGGGGAGGTGCCCCGAAGGGGCGGAGGGGAGCCGGCGCGGTGTCGATCGCGAGGGCGGTGCGCCTACAACAGGCACCACGTCGGCTCCCCCTCCGGCCTTCGGCCACCTCCCCCGCTTCGCGGGGGAGCGAGATGCTCATCGGGTACGGTCATGACCGTGACCACGACAACCGGCGCCGAGGCCGAGGACAGGATCGCGGTCGCCTCCAACTGGAAGCTGGTGTGGTGGCGCTTTCGCCGCCATCACCTGGCGATGCTCAGCGCCGCGCTGCTGATCCTGCTCTACGTCGTCGTTCTGCTGCCGGATTTCTTCTCGACCCAGGACCCCGAACGCACCGACGCGCGCCAGGCCTTCATACCCGTGCAGACGGTCCACCTGTTCGACGACGGAAAATTCGCGCCTTGGGTGCCGGCCGTGATCGGCAAGCGCAACCCCGTCACTTTGCGCATGGAATGGGTCGCCGATCCGCAGCGCAAGGTCCCTGTCCACTTCTTCGCGCCGGGCTACACGTGGCGCCTGTTCGGCATGATCGAGACCAACCGGCACCTGATCGCGCCGGCCGATCCGGCGCAGCGCATCTTCCTGCTCGGTTCCGACCGGCTGGGCCGCGATCAATGGTCACGCATCATGCACGGCACCCAGACCTCGATGACCGTCGGCCTGGTGGCGGTGGCGCTGAGCGTCATCCTGGGCGTCGTGCTTGGCGGCGTGTCGGGCTATGTCGGCGGCAAGACGGATTCGGCGATCCAGCGCATCATCGAACTGCTGCAGTCGGTGCCGACGATTCCCGTCTGGCTGGCGCTGTCGGCGGCGTTGCCGCGCGACTGGACGCCAACGCAAATCTTCTTCGCCATCACCGTGATCTTGTCGCTGGTCGGCTGGACCACCCTGGGCCGTGAGGTCCGTGGCCGATTCCTGGCACTGCGCGAGGAGGACTTCGTGCTCGCCGCGCGGCTCGCCGGCTGCTCGCGCATGCGCATCATCCTGCGCCACATGGTGCCGACGTTCCTCAGCCACATCATCGCCACCAGCTCGCTCGCCATCCCAGTGATGATCATCAACGAGACGTCGCTGTCGTTCCTCGGGCTCGGCATCCGCCCGCCGGCGATCAGCTGGGGCGTATTGCTGCAGGAGGCGCAGAACATCCAGACCCTGGCGCTCGCGCCCTGGCTGCTGATCCCCGGCCTGGTGGTGATTGTCGCGGTGCTCGCCTTCAACCTGGTCGGCGACGGTCTGCGCGACGCCGCCGACCCGTACAGCAACTAGAGTGATCGTCGATGCCAACAATGGAGTTCCTCCCCAGCGAAGCTGGGGAGGTGCCCCGAAGGGGCGGAGGGGAGCCGACGTGGTCTCCGTAACAGAAACCTCGTCGGCTCCCCCTCCGGCCTTCGGCCGCCTCCCCCAACTGCGTTGGGGGAGGGAATGAGGTTCAGACCGTCGTGACTGACGTCGCCCAAACCCCGCTGCTCTCGGTGCGCGACCTGCGGGTGTCGTTCGCGCTCGACGAAGGGCTGGTGCGGGCAGTCGACGGCACCAGCTTCGACGTCATGCCGGGGCAGGTGCTGGGCGTGGTCGGCGAAAGCGGTTGCGGCAAGAGCGTCACCATGCGCGCGATCCTGCAGCTGATCGACCGCCCAGGCCGCATCACCGCTGGAGAAATCCGCTTCCGTCGCGGCGGCGACAATGGCGAAGTCGTCGACCTCGCCCGCCTGCCGCCGCGCGGCCCCGACATGCGCGACATCCGCGGCGGCGAGATCGCGCTGATCCCGCAGGAGCCGATGGCCGCCTTCAGCCCGGTGCACAAGGTCGGCGATCAGATCGTCGAGGCCATCCTGCTGCACGGCCATCGCTGGCAGGCGGGCGGCCAGAGAATCGGCCGGCGCGACGCACGCGACATCACCGTCGGCCTGTTCCGCGACGTTGGCATCTCGATGCCCGAGCAACGCATCGACGCCTACTCCTGGCAGCTCTCTGGCGGCCTGCGCCAGCGCGCCATGATCGCCATGGCGCTTTCCTGCAAGCCGCGGCTGCTGATCGCCGACGAGCCGACCACCGCCATCGACGTGACCACCCAGGCGCAGGTGCTGGCGCTGCTGCGCGACCTGCAGGCGAAGTACAACACCGCCATCATCTTCATCACCCACGACCTGGGCGTCATCGCCCAGATGGCGAGCTACGTCGTCGTCATGTACCTCGGTCGGGTGATGGAGGAAGGGCCGGTTGACGAGATCTTCCACGCCCCCAAGCACCCCTACACGCGGGCGCTGCTGCGCTCGATCCCCAGCCTCTACGGCCAGACCCGCGTCGCGCTGCCGGTGATCAGCGGCGCCCTGCCGCATCCGTTCAACCGTCCCGCCGGTTGCCCGTTCCATCCGCGCTGCCCCGACGCGATGGCGCGCTGTCGCGTCGACGTGCCCCGCCTGCGGCCGGTCGCCGACAAACAGCTCGCGAGCTGCTTCCTGCATCACGACGAGGCGGAATGAGATATGCGGCACCGCGGTCATGCGACAACGGATAGTGATCCCTCCCCACGCTTCAGCGTGGCGAGGTGCCTCGAAGGGGCGGAGGGGAGCCGACATGGCCTCAATAGCTGATACCCCGTCGGCTCCCCCTCCGGCCTTCGGCCACGTCCCCCGCTGCGCGGGGGAGCAACATGACTCGGTGGCGGCATGAGCGACATGGCCGCCCCACCGCTGCTCGAGGTGCGCGGGCTGCAGAAATTCTTTCCCATCACCAAGGGCTTCCTGCAGCGCATTGTCGGCCAGGTGCGGGCGGTCGACGGGGTCGACTTCAGCCTCAGCGAGGGCGAGACGCTCGGCCTGGTGGGCGAGAGCGGCTGCGGCAAGACCACGGCGTCGCGCTGCATCCTGCGCGCCATCGACCCGACCGGCGGGCAGATCCTGTATCGCACCCGCGACGGCCGCGTCGTCGATCTCGCGGCGTTGTCGCCGGCCGAGCTGCTGCCGCTGCGCGCCGAGATCCAGATGATCTTCCAGGACCCGTTCGGCTCGCTGAACCCGCGCATGACCCTGCTCGACAACGTCGGCGAGCCGCTGCTGGTCAACGGCATGCGCAATCGCCGCGAACGCGCCGACCGGGTGGCCGAACTGCTGCGCCTGGTCGGGCTGCGGCCGGAGTTCATGCACCGCTTCCCGCACGCCTTCAGCGGTGGCCAGCGCCAACGCATCGGCATCGCCCGGGCGCTGGCCACCAACCCGCGCCTGGTGGTGGCCGACGAACCGGTGTCGGCGCTCGACGTCTCGGTGCAGGCGCAGGTGCTGAACCTGCTGCTGGAACTGCAGGCGCGCCTGAAGCTCACCTTCCTGTTCGTCGCCCATGACCTGTCGGTGGTGCGGCATATCTCCGACCGCATCGCCGTGATGTATGTCGGCCAGCTGGTCGAGCTGGCGCCGACCGACGCCCTGTTCCACCAGCCGCAGCACCCCTACACCGCCGCCCTGATGCGCGCCGTGCCGGCGGCCGATCCGCGGGTGCGCGGCGCCGACGGCATCCTCGGCGGCGAAGTACCCAGCCCGGCCGCACCGCCCTCGGGTTGCTACTTCCACCCGCGCTGCCCGCACGCGATCGACCGCTGCCGCGTGGAGGCACCGGTGCTACGCGAGATCGCGTCCGGCCACGTCACGCGCTGCCATCGCGCCGGCGAACTTGCCTTCTGACGGGCTGACAGCCCGGCTCATCCGCTCTACCATCGCCGGCGCTCCGGATCGCCGGAGGGAGGCGCGACCATGACGCTCAGCATCCGCCAGATCGGGCCCTGCTTCGCGGGCGAGGTCGACGGCATCGACTTGCGCAAGAAGCTGACGCGCGACGAGGTCGCCGCCGTGCATGCCGGCATGGACCGCTACGGCGTGCTGGTGTTCCACGACCAGGACATCAGCGACGAGCAGCATCTCGCCTTTACCCGCAGCCTGGGCGAGATCGAGCATGCCATCGGCACCAGCCTGCGCGCCGCCAACGAATACCGCCTGCCGACCACCTTCGCCGACGTCTCCAACCTCGACCAGCACAACAAGCCGTTCGTGCGCGACGACCGGCGGCGGCTGTTCGCGCTGGGCAACCGGTTGTGGCATTCCGACAGCTCGTTCAAGACGACGCCGGCGAAGTATTCGCTGCTGCGCGCTGTCTCGATTCCCTCCAAGGGCGGCAACACGCAGTTCGCCGACATGCGCGCCGCCTACGACGCGCTCGACGACGAAACCAAGGCCCTGGTCGAAGCCATGGTGTGCGAGCATTCGCAGCTCTACTCGCGCGGCATGATCGGCTTCACCGACTTCACCGACGAGGAGCGCGAGCGCTTCAAGCCGGTGCTGCAGTGCATGGTGCGCACCCATCCGTCGAGCGGCCGCAAGTCGCTGTACCTGTCGTCGCACGCCGGCGGCATCGTCGGCTGGCCGATGCCCGAGGCCCGCGCCTTCCTGCGCGACCTGGTCGAGCACGGCACGCAGCGCGAGTTCGTCTATACCCACAAATGGCGGGTGCACGACCTGGTGATGTGGGACAACCGCCAGACCATGCACCGGGTGCGGTCGTTCCCCGACGGCGAACCGCGCGACATGCGCCGCACCACCCTGATGGGCGACGGCCCGACCGTGGCGCAGGCGGCGTAGCGCCACGCGGCGCAGCTTGGAGCGCTCAGGATCGCAGCGCTCAAGCCTTGAACGCGGCGAATGCCTTTTCGTCGAATTTCAGACCCAGCCCCGGCTTTTCCGGCAGGACAAGCTCGCCGTTTTCGATCGCCGGCGTCTCCTGGTAGAGCGCCAGCATCCACGGCATGTATTCGACCGTCAGGCCGTTCGGGCACGCGGCCACGAGATGCAGCAGCATCTCCGGCATGACGTGGCTAACGACCGGCAGGTTGAACGCTTCCGCCATGCCGGCGACCTTCATCCACTGGCTGACGCCGCCGACCCGCGCCAGGTCGATCATGACGATGTCGACCGATCGCGCCTCGATCATGTGGCGGAACGGCACGATGCCCCAGACATACTCGCCGCCGGCGATCGGGGTCTTGAGCGCGGCGGTGACGCGCGCCAGACCCTGGTAGTCGTCGGCCGCCGTCACGTCCTCCAGCCAAAACAGGCCGACGTCCTCGACCCGGTTGCCGATATCGATCGCCTGCTCCGGCCGCCAGCGCTGGTTGATGTCGCACATCAGCTTGATATCCGGACCGATCGCGTCGCGCACCACGCGCACGCGCCGCACCTCCTCGGCCGGCGTCGGATTGCCCGGCAGCGCCATCTGCGTCTTCATTTCCTTGAAGCCCTTGCGCAGCAGGGTTTGCGCCGCGCGCTGCGCCTGCTCGTCGGTGAGCCCGCGCCGCAGGGAACCGGAAGCATAGGTGGGGACCCGATCGCGATGCCCGCCCAGCAGCTTCCACAACGGCTGGCCCAGTGCCTGGCCTTTGATGTCCCACAGCGCGACATCGATCGCCGACAGCGCCAGGGTGAAGATGCCGCCCGGGCCGCAGCCATCGCCCGCACGATGGCGCAGCTTGCCGACGATCCGCTCGATCCGCATCGGATCCTCGCCCACCGTCAGGGCGGCGAGCTCCTCGACCGCGACCCGCAGGCTGCCGGTCATCTGGCCGCCGTACAGGGTCACGCCGATTCCCTCGATGCCACCATCGGTGCGCAGGCGGAGGGTGACGATCGGCCGGGTGCGACCCGCTTCCTCCGGCATGTTGGCCAGCGGATCGTCCTCCGGAATGTTCAGGGTGGCCGCCTGGTAGCTGACGATCTTCATGGCGTGTTCTCCCGATGCAAGCGACAGGCGGTGGACGATGCTGATCAGCTGCTGTTGCGCTTGCTCCACTGCTGGTACATGTCGAGCAGGGCCACGATGTCGCGGCCGCGGTGGCCCTCGGCCAGCGCCAGCGCGAAGAGCTCGCGCACCGTCGAGGCGGCCGGCGTCGGCAGCTTCAGGCTGCGGCCGAGCTCGATGCCGAGCGCCAGGTCCTTCTCGCCCAGCTCCATCTTGAAGCCGGGATCGAAATTGCCCTTGATGGCGTTGGGGAAGCGCTTGGTGAAATGGTGCGAGCGGCCGCCGCTCACCGACAGCACGTCGTACAAGGTCGCGGGGTCGACGCCGGCGGCGACGCCCAGCGCGAACGCCTCCGAGGCGATCAGCACGTTGCCCATCGACATCATGTTGTTGACCAGCTTCACCACCTTGGCGGTGCCGACGCCGCCGGTGTAGCGCCAGGTCTCGCCCAGCAGCGACAGGATCGGGCTGGCGCGATCGACCGTGGCGCGCTCGCCGCCGGCGATCAGCACCAGCTTGCCCAGGCGCGCTTCGGCCGGACTGCCGCTGACCGGGCAGTCGACCACGTCGAGGCCGCGCTGCGCCGCCGCCGCGCCGACCGTGCGCATGGTTTCGGGATCGATGGTGCTGAGCTCGATGCACAAGGTGCCGCGCGCCGCCGAGGCGACGACACCGCCGTCGCCCAGCCAGCCCGCCAGCACCGCCTTGGGATCAGGCAGGCTGGTCAGCGCGATCGGGCGGTCGCGCAGCGCCGCCGCGATCGACTCGGCCATGGCCACGCCCTGCGCGGCGAGCGCAGCGCGGGTCTGCGGGTTGATGTCGTAGCCCAGCACGTCGTGGCCCGCCTCGGCGAGCCGGCCGGCCATGCCGGATCCCATCTGGCCCATGCCGATGACGGCGATGCGTGGCTTCATCGTGCGCTCCCTGGCTCCGCGGCGGTGCGGATACCGCCATCTGTACCGGAGCCGGAACCGGCAGCGCAACGTCATGCCCGTCGACGATCGACCGCGCGCCACGGCGCAGGCTGCGGCATGTGCCGATCGCGCGGACTCATGCACCCTGGGAGCGCGGGCGTCTCGCCCGCTCATGAGCGGGCCGGAGGTCCGCGCTCCCAGGTTCAAATCGGCGCGTCGCCTACAGGTTCTTGGGGAACGCGTCGATCGCGACCGCGTACAGCGCGTCGAGGTCGACCCAGCCCTTCAGCCGCGCCCAGTTGCCGAATTCGCCCTTGATCCGGCCGTCGGCGAAGAATTGCCGCTTCACGAAGCCGGACTGCCAGCCGTTGCCCTGTCCGCCGTCAGCCGTCGTCCACGGATCGCCCGTCGGGTCGACGATGATGCCGACGTGCTGGAACGTGTTGAGGTCCTCGACCTTGGACAGCAGGAAGATGTCGCCCGGCAGCGGCCGGTTGCCGCCATTGAACGGCACCCAGGTCTTGGTGCCATGCTTCTCGTCAATCGCCTGCGCGATCTGCTCCCACCAGGTGGTTGGGCTGGTCAGGAAGAGCGTCGGACCGCCCTTGGGCGTGACCTTGAAAGCGCCCGGCTTGCCTTGCGCGATGACCGGCACGCGGGCGAACACCCGGCCTGGCAACTCGCCGCAACCAGTGCCCTTCGCACCGTCCGGCCTCTGGCCATTCGACAGCGTGCCGGGCGGCGGCAGCAGGCCCTGAAGAATGGTCATGAACTTCACACGGATCGGCGAGTTCGGGCCGCTCGCCGGCGCCGGTGTGATCGCCGCCGGTGTCTCGGGCAAGGGAGCGCCGGGCATCCCGCCGGAGGCGGGTGACACACCGCCGCTTGGCGCCATGCCGCCGGACGCCGACACCATCCCCGCCAGCAATCCCAGCGAATCGAGCAGCGCCAGCAGCGCCTTTTCGGTCGACTTGCCGGGATCAACGCGCCCGTCGGCGATACCCTTCACGTTCCTGGATTGAAACTGACGGATCGCGCCGCAGGTCTTGGGCCCGCACTTGCCGTCGGGATCGAGCAGCGGCAACGGACCGCCCTTGCCGGCCGGAACGGCGTTCATCAGCTGCTGCACGACCACCACGTCGGTCTTCTGGTTGCTGCCGCCCAGGCCGACCGAGCTCTTGATGATGTTGCCTTGAATGGCCATCGCCCATCTCCTCTCGTCACGCAGGGAATGAAGTCGGCGCCGACGCGCCCCGTCATTCGATCTGGGCGACGAGATAGGGATGTCCGGTTTCGGCTTGACTGCGCGGCCGTGCCGTTTGGTTTCGTTTGTTGCGCGGCGGCGGAGCGGACGACAGCCTGGCGTCAGTCCTGACGCCGCAGGTCAAATTGTGTCGGCGCCAAAATCTTCCGGGAAGTGCCGGATGGCGCTCATCACCGGATAGGGCGTGAAGCCGCCGAGCGCGCACAGCGAGCCGAACTTCAGCGTCTCGCAGAGATCGGTGACCAGCGCCAGGTGCGCCGACCGGTCGCCCTCGCCACGCAGGATCCGGTCGATCACCTCGACGCCGCGGGTCGAGCCGATGCGGCAGGGCGTGCACTTGCCGCAGGATTCGATGGCGCAGAACTCCATGGCGAAGCGCGCCTGGCGCGCCATGTCGACGGTGTCGTCGAACACCACGACGCCGCCGTGGCCGATCAACCCATCACGCGCCGCGAAAGCCTCGTAGTCGAACGGCGTGTCGAACAGCGCCCGCGGGAAGTAGGCGCCCAGCGGCCCGCCGACCTGCGCCGCTCGCACCGCCCGGCCGCTCGCCGTACCGCCACCGATGTCGTCGACCAGTTCGCCCAGGGTCACGCCAAAGCCGATCTCAAACAGGCCGCCACGGCGGATGTTGCCGGCAAGCTGGATCGGCATGGTGCCGCGCGACTTGCCGAAGCCGAAATCGGCATAAGCGGCCGCGCCTTCAGCCAGGATGAACGGCACCGCCGCCAGCGACAGCACGTTGTTGATCACGGTCGGGCCGCCGAACAGGCCGCGATGCGCCGGCAACGGCGGCTTGGCGCGCACCTGGCCGCGCTTGCCCTCGATACTCTCGAGCAGCGCCGTTTCCTCGCCGCAGACATAGGCGCCGGCGCCAACCCTCACCTCGAGGTCAAAGGCGTGCGGCGAGTCCATGATCTTGGGTCCGAGGTAGCCCGCGCCTCGCGCCGCGCCGATCGCGGCCTGCATCGTCCGGATGGCGTGCGGGTACTCGGAGCGTATGTAGAGGTAGCCCTTGCCTGCCCCGACCGCGACGCCGGCGATCGCCATGCCCTCGATCAGCACGAAGGGATCGCCCTCCATGATCATGCGGTCGGCGAAAGTGCCGGAATCGCCTTCGTCGGCGTTGCACACGACGTACTTCGGCGCACCGGACGCCTGCTGCGCCGTGCGCCACTTGATGCCGGTCGGAAAGCCGGCGCCGCCGCGGCCGCGCAGGCCGGATTGCACGACGACCTCGACGATGTCGGCCTGTGTCATGCCGACAGCGCGCTGCAATCCGCGCCAGCCGCCATGTGCGCGGTAGTCACCCAGCGACAACGGATCGACAATGCCGCAACGCGCGAAGGTCAGTCGCGTCTGGCGCTTGAGAAACTGAATCTCCTCCGGCCGCCCCAGACACAGCGCGTGCGAGCCTCCGGACAGCAAGCCAGCGTCGAGCAGTGCGTCGACATCTGCCGTCGTCACCGGGCCATAGGCGATGCGGCCCTGCGGTGTGGCGACTTCGACCATCGGCTCGAGCCAGTAGAGCCCGCGCGAGCCAGTGCGCGTTAGCTCTATAGCGACGCCACGCTTCTGCGCCGCAGCCAGGAGAGAGGCGGCCACGGCGTCGGCGCCGACCGCCACGGCGCCGGCGTCACACGGAACGAACAGGCGGGCGACGCTCATGGCTGATCGCGCGCCGCGTCGAGCAACGCCGCCAGGCGGGCACGGTCCAGGCGACCGACAGGCTGGCCGTCCAGCAGCGCCGCCGGCGCCGTGGCACAGAGGCCCAGGCAGTACACCGGCTCGAGCGTGACGGCGCCATCGGCGCTGGTGGCGCTCCAGCCGACGCCCAGCGCGGCCTGCGCTGCGGCCGCCAGCGCGTCGCCGCCCATCGACTGGCAGGCTTCGGCGCGGCACAGCTTCAGTACATGGCGGCCCGCCGGTTGCCGGCGGAAGTCGTGATAGAAGCTGACCACGCCGTGCACCTCGGCACGCGTCACGTTGAGCGCCTCGGCCACCATCGGAATCGCCGCCTCGGGGATGTGGCCGAACGCCTGGTGCAGCGCGTGCAGGATCGGCAGCATCGCGCCCGGCTGTTTGGCGCCGGCGGTGATGATCTCGGCGGCCTTGCCCGCATGCCATGTAGTTTCGTTGTCCATCGTCGAGGCTTGGCGGCTATTCCCACGTCCGGGCGGCCGGCGGCCGCGACAGCCCAGACTAAAACGACGCGATGCCGGAAAAAAGCAAGGATATCCGCCGCATGGCGGACGCCGGCCGATGCCGTGTCGCGCGTCCTTGCTCATCAACCGTCGCAGCGGGACCACGACGAAGTAGCGACAAGTAAAATGTCGTTGACAATTTACCTCATGAAGTAGATAGAGCCGGACCGCCGCGGCCAGCGCCCAGTATTGTTTGCGCGCTCCGCACCAGCCGACGACATCGCGCTGGTGCGCACGGAGCACCGTGACGAGAGACAGTCGAAGGAGAAGACCCATGCGCGACGACATGGCGCGCGTGATCGTGGAACGTCCGCGTAGACGGATCGATTCCGTCCGAAAGGGCCGTGAGCGGCGACTCGGTGAGTTGCCGCACAAGCAAGGCTTGCGCCGCTTCAACGTCGAGCGCGGCGGCCGCACCCATCTCAACGAGAACCTGGCGCCGCTGCGGCGATTTCTCGAAAGGCAGGTCGGCCGGCCATGGAGCAAGGTGTACAGCGAGATCTGCGCCCGGTTGCGGGTCGACAGCACCGTGCAGCAGCATGTGCGCGATCACCTAGAGGACTTCGTGGCATTGGCGCCACGCCGCGGCATTCACATGCGCTTTTCTTGGCACAAGCGCAGCGAGGGATTGTGGGACCAGCCGCTCTACGTCGATCCGCGCGACGGCCTGCTCAAGCGCACCGACCTCCTGCCCGAGGAGAAGGTGCGCCGCCGCAGGGAAGCCGAGGCGAGACGCAAGGTGCCGCCGGTCGAGCGAGTCCCGCTCAGCGCCGAGCGCGAACTGCGCTGCCTCGACGGTATTTGGTACGAGATCCGCCTGGCGCCGATGCCTGAGGCGACGTATCGCGAGGTGTTCGAGCCGCCGCAGCCACAGCTCGACTGGCCCGGACGCAAGGACCGGCAGGAAGGCGCCCTGGTGCGCGTACGTCGCCTGATCAGCCCACCGGTCCGGGATTTCGTCACCGGCAAGAATGTGGAGGTGGGCCCGGCCGTCGACCGCACATCGGCCTGGGCCGCCTACCGCAAGCGTTACCCCGATCGTCGCTACGCCGCCGCCAAGCGACAGATCTCGACGGCGGAACTGCGTCGTCACGGTCTCAGCAACCGATCGGCGGCCGATCCGTAAACGCTATCGGCCGCGCCCATCGCACTGCTCGGACGCGGCCCGCTCTCACACCGCGCGCCGTGCCTTGAAGGCGGCCGACAAGGTGCCGTCGTCGAGATGGTCGATCTCGCCACCGACCGGCAGGCCGTGCGCCAGGCGCGAGACCTTCACGTCGGCGAACTCGGCCAGACGGTCGGCGATGTAGTGCGCCGTCGTCTGGCCGTCGACCGTGGCATTGGTGGCGAGGATCACCTCGCTCACGCCGCCGCCGCGCACCCGCGCCGTCAGCGCCGCGACGTTGAGGTCCTCCGGCCCGACACCGTCAAGCGCCGAAAGCGTGCCGCCCAGCACATGGTAGCGGCCGTTGAACACATGACCACGCTCCATCGCCCACAGATCGGCAACGTCCTCGACGACACAGATCGTGGCGCCGTCGCGCCGCTCGTCGCGGCAGATCGTGCAGGGATCGACGGTGTCGAAGTTGCCACAGGTGCCGCAGCTGCGGATCGCGTCGGCCGCTTCGCCCAGCGCCTGCGCCAGCGGCCGCAACAGCGCCTCGCGCTTTTTCAAGAGATGCAGGGTGGCGCGCCGTGCTGACCGCGGCCCCAGCCCCGGCAGCTTGGCCAACAACTGGATCAG
>DATFGV010000432.1:0-3601 GCA_035249115.1 Vineibacter sp. | reverse complement strand
GGCATCCCGGCGACCCAGATCGTGGTCGTGGGCCGTGGCGAGAGCCAGCCGCTGGTGCCGACGGCCGACGGTGTGCGCGAACCGCAGAACCGCCGGGTCGAGATCGTGCTGAACTAGGCGCGATCGACCTCAGCCGACATGCGACGGGCGCCCTGCGGGGCGCCCGTTTCGTTTGCGGCGGCCGACGATGCGAGCAGCCGCTGCGCATTACCGCCAATCCGAGTGATTGCTCGCGGGTGAGGTTCGTCGTCTACGACGTGCTGCGTGCCTTCGAGCTGATGCACCAGGGGAAGATGAACGGCTACTTCTGCCAGCGCTTCAACCCGCTGATGTCGTTCTCCAACCGCCGCAAGCTGCAGACGGCGATGGAGAAGCTCAAGTTCCTCGTGGTGATGGACCCGTTGGCCACCGAGACCAGCGAGTTCTGGCAAAATCACGGCGAATACAACAACGTTGATCCGGCGAAGATCCAGACCGAGGTCTTCCGCCTGCCGACCGCGGTGTTCGCCGAGGAAAACGGCTCGCTGATCAATTCCGGCCGCTGGCTGCAGTGGCACTGGAAGGGCGCCGAGCCGCCGGCCGAGGCGATCCCCGACATCGACATCATGGCGCGCATCTATGCCAAGCTGCGCGACCTCTACCGCAAGGACGGCGGGCAGCTCCCCGAACCGGTTCTCAACCTGAGTTGGAACTACGAGGATCCGCTGGCGCCGCAGCCGGAGGAACTGGCCAGGGAGCTCAACGGCAAGGCCTTGGTCGACGTGCCCGATCCGCGCGACCCGACCCGGGTGGTGCTGCGCAAGGGTCTGCAGCTCTCCGGTTTCGGCGAGCTGCGCAACGACGGCACGACGATGAGCGGCTGCTGGCTGTACACCGGCAGCTGGACTGAGGCGGGCAACCAGATGGCGCGTCGCGACAACAGCGACCCCGGCGGCTTGGGACTGACGCCCAAATGGGCGTGGTCATGGCCCGCCAACCGGCGGATCATGTACAACCGCGCCTCGTGCGACGTGAACGGCAAGCCGTTCAATCCGGCCAGGAAGCAGGTCTGGTGGGACGGCGAGCGGTGGACGGGCTACGACGTTCCGGACTTCGTGGTCACCAGCAAGCCCGAGGCCGGTGTCGGGCCGTTCATCATGAACCCCGAGGGCTCGGCGCGGCTGTTTACCCGCGGTATGATGCGTGACGGGCCGTTCCCCGAGCACTACGAGCCGTTCGAGTCGCCGATTGCCAACCCGCTTCATCCCAAGGTGGGACCCAACCCGGCGGCGCGCGTCTTCAAGGGCGACATGGAAGTCTTCGGCAAGCCCCAGGACTTCCCCTACGTTGCCACCACCTACCGGCTGACCGAGCATTTCCACTTCTGGTCCAAGCACGTCCAGAGCAATGCGGTCATGCAGCCGCAGGAGTTCATCGAACTGGGCGAGGAACTGGCCAAGGAGAAGGGCATCGCCAGCGGCGACTTGATCGAGGTCCGCTCCAACCGTGGGCGGGTCAAGGCCGTGGCGGTGGTCACTAAGCGCATCAAGGCGCTGACCATCGACGGCAGGAAGACGCACACGGTGGGCATCCCGCTGCACTGGGGCTTCACGGGCGCCGCCAGAAAGGGTTTCGGCTGCAACCAGCTGACGCCCTATGTCGGCGACGCCAACATCGAGACGCCGGAGTACAAGGCGTTTCTGGTGGACGTGAAGAAACTCGGTCAGGCGACGGCTTGAGAGGAGGGAGGCGACCATGAGCAGTCTTCAATCCCTCGACATCCGCCGCCGCTCGGCCACCACGACGCCGACGCCGAGCCAGCGCGAAAGCACGCCGATCGCCAAGTTGATCGACGTCTCGCGCTGCATCGGCTGCAAGGCCTGCCAGGTGGCGTGCCTGCAGTGGAACGACCTGCGCGAGGAGGTCGGCGTCAACGTCGGCGTCTACGACAACCCGCACGACCTGACCGCCAACACCTGGACGTTGATGCGCTTCAGCGAGATCGACGTCGACGGCCGCTTCGAATGGCTGATCCGCAAGGACGGCTGCATGCACTGCGACGACCCGGGCTGCCTCAAGGCCTGCCCGGCGCCGGGCGCGATCGTTCAGTACAAGAACGGCATCGTCGATTTCATCTCGGAGAACTGCATCGGCTGCGGCTATTGCGTGAAGGGTTGTCCCTTCAACATCCCGCGCATCTCGGCCAAGGACCAGAAGGCCTACAAGTGCACCCTGTGCTCCGACCGCGTGGCGGTCGGCCAGGCGCCGGCCTGCGCCAAGGTCTGCCCGACCCAGGCGATCTCGTTCGGCAGCAAGGCCGACATGGTCGCTTGGGCCGACAAGCGGATCGCCGATCTGAAAGAGCGCGGCTACAAGAACGCCGGCCTGTACAACCCGGCCGGCGTCGGCGGCACGCACGTGATGTACGTGCTGAAGCACCTCGACAAGCCGGAGATCTACGCCGGTCTGGCGAAGGATCCGAAGATCAGCCCGCTGGTCGAGCTGTGGAAAGGCGTCACCAAGCCGATCCTGCTGGCCGGCGTCGGCCTGGCCGCCCTGGCCGGTTTCTTCCACTACGTCACGCACGGCCCCAACGAGGTGCAGCGCGACGACGACGAAGCCGCCGACCGCATGCGGCGCGGTTAGCACGGAACAAAATCCTCCCCAGCGAAGCTGGGGAGGTGCCCCGAAGGGGCGGAGGGGAGCCGACATGGTTTCTCTGTTGTTGACACCACGTCGGCTCCCCATCCGCCCTTCGGGCACCTTCCCCACTTCGTGGGGAAGGTAAGAAAGAACGAAAAGGGAGGGCGTAGTCGCATGGCCGAGCAACAGAACATCCTCGACCGCTACACGGCGGGGGCTCGGCTCAATCACTGGATCAACGCCATCCTGATGATTTGCCTGGCGCTCAGCGGCATGGCCCTGTTCCATCCGTCGCTGTTCTTCCTGTCGGACCTGTCCGGCGGCGGCGTCTGGACGCGGATCCTCCATCCCTGGATGGGCCTGCTGGCGCTGCTGAGCTTCCTGGGGCTGTTCATCCGGTTCTGGAAGTTCAACCTGTGGACCAGGGACGACTCCGCCTGGATGAAGAACGTCAAGCACGTCGTCGCCGGCGACGAGGCGAAGGTGCCCGAGGCCGGCAAGTACAACGCCGGACAGAAACTGGTGTTCTGGTTCATGTGCGGCCTGATCATCCTGCTGCTGATGAGCGGGCTGGCGCTGTGGGACTCGCAGTTCGGGCACCTCACGTCGATCGAGCAGAAGCGACTGGCCGCCGTGGTGCACGCGTTGTCGGCCGTGGTGCTGATCGCCGTCGTGATCACGCACATCTACGCCGCGATCTGGATTCGCGGCATGACCCGCGGCTCGGTGACCGGCGGCTGGGCCTGGCGCCATCATCGCAAGTGGCTGCGCGAAGAGGTCGGCAAGAGCAAATGATCGTGAGCTCTTCCCTTCTCCCCGCGCAGGCGGGGAGAAGGTGGCGCGAAGCGCCGGATGAGGGGCTTCGCGGCCTAGGAACGGCATACTGGTACGGCATACTGGCAACGACGCGCGGACGCGCTTCCACATTTCTTGCCCCTTGCCATGTGTGAAGCCCCTCATCCGCCCCTTCGGGGCACCT
>DATFGV010000431.1:0-25901 GCA_035249115.1 Vineibacter sp. | reverse complement strand
GGGTCTGTGGCGTTGGCCAGCACGGCGACACGGCGCGCCGGCGGCAGCATCTCGCGCACCAGCTCCATCAACTTGCCGCCCAGTTCCGCCGACGTGCTGGACATGCCGGTGATATTGCCGCCCGGCCGCGCCAGGCTGGCGACCAGGCCGGTGGCGACGGGATCGCCCGCCGAGGCCATGACGATCGGGATGTCGCTTGTCGCGCCCTTGGCCGCCGTCACCGCCGGCGTCTGGAAGGCGACGATGACATCGACCTTCCGCGCGACGAACTCGGCCGCCAGGACGGGCAGCCGGTCCAGCTGCCCCTCGGCCGTACGCACGTCGAGCTGGACGGTCCGGCCGTCGACGTAGCCCAGTTGACGCAGGCCGTCGCGGAACTGCCGCAGATGCGGTTCCGGATTGCCGACGAATAGGATTCCCAACCGCGGCGTGCGCGTTTGCGCCCACGTGGCGGCAGGAGATACTCCCGCGACGGCGCCAAGCAGGAGGCTGAGCGCGTGACGCCGCCTCATTCGATCACCTCGTCGGCGCGGGCGACCGGTCGCGCTGGCACAAACCGGCGCTGCGATTGCGCCCTGAAGCGATGATCGACCGGTCGCCGATGCGCCGCCAAGAGTCCCCCCGCTTCGTGCCGGCCTCGCCTCCGATCTTACGCCCTTGAAGCCGCGGCCAACAGCCGTCGTATCGATCAAGGCTCAATTCCGACCGGAGACACCGGGGTTCAGGCTTACCCCACGCCTGTTCGTCAGCCCACCCGCCGCACCTCGCCGGGCACGACGTCGGCCAATGCTTCGATGAGCGCTAGCACGAGCGCGCGGAACGACTCCGGCGACTGATCGGCGGGATGCAGCACGATCACCGCTAAACGCCGGCCGGCCAGGTTCTGCTGAAACGACATGTTCTGATCGAGCGTGACCAGAACATCGTACCGCCCGTCGACGGCGGCGAGCAGGTCGCTATCCGACAGCTCGTCCAGCCCGGCATAGCGCGCGGTCGTCACGTCGGCCGCGCCCAGCTCCCGTCGCAGCCAGTGCGGAACGCAGGCGTCGAGCAAGACTCTGACCACGGCCCGGCTTCCGGCTCACTCGGCGGCCACGGGCTTCGTCATATTCCGGTTGGCGAGGTCGATCACGGCGACGGCATGGGCCCGCGAGACGCTGGGATAGGCCGCCAGGAAATCGTCGAGTGCGTGGCCGGACTTGAGGGTGTCGAACAGCGCCTTGACGGGCACGCGCCGTCCCGCGAAGCACGGCTCGCCACCGAGCCAATCGGGCGAGACGGTGACGAGCGGATGGGGTAGAGGATAGTCCGCTGGCTGCATCGCGGCATCCTACGCCGATTGCGCCCGGCTGGCGACGCCCGCGAACGGTAGCGCGTGTCCGACCAGACGACACGGCGTGCGACGACGACCGTCGCCGACAAATTTGGCGCAATCCTCCAGCCGTCTCATTCGATCACCTGGTCGGCGCGCACGAGGATGGCCGCCGGGATGGTGAGGTTAAGCGCGCGGGCGGTCTTCAGATTGACAACAACCTCGAACTTATCCAGCAGGCGGATCGGCAGGTTCTCCGGCCTCTCGCCCTGCAGCGTGCGCGCGACATAGCCCGCTAAAATGCGTCCCGCCTCGCCAAGGTCTGCACCGAAGGACATCAGTCCGTCCGCCTCGGGCAATTCGCGCCAAGGGCCGATCGTCGGCAACCTGCTGGCCATGGCCAGCTCGACAATCAATTGCCGGTGGACGAAGTTCTCTCCCGCATCGAAGACGTACAGCGCGTCGACACGCTGCTCAGGCAGGAGAGCGAGCACACGCCGGTACTCCGACGCCTGGACCGGGTCGTCCAGTAGCGCTCCGATGAGCGTCATTCCCAGCCGTGGGGCCGCTTCGCGCACTTCACGCGCCCCACCCGTGTCCCACGCATTGCGTGGCACGAGAAAGCCGATCCTCGTTGCGGCCGGGATCGCGTCGCGCAACATCTCGAGGCGCTTGATCTGGATCTCGACACCAAAGACGGCGCTGACACCCGTCACATTGTGGCCGGGCCGCGACAGGCTGTCCGCGAGGCCGGCCCCGACCATGTTCCCTGCGAAGGCTACGATCGGGATGCTTGTCGTGGCGGCTTGAAGCGCGCGTGCCAGGCGCGTTGACACGGCAAAGATAACGTCCGGTTTGCTGCTCACGATTTCGCGCGCCAACTCCGAATAGCGGGCGGTGACGCCGTGGCCGGACCAACGCTCGACAATCAGCGTGCGATCTTCGACATAGTCAAGCCGGCGCAGTTCCGCAAAGAAGGCCCGAAAGAAGCGGATGCCGTTTTCCGAGACCTCGGCATCAGAAGCTGCCGTGACCATGATCGCGAGACGTCGTCGGCGCACGGCCTGGGCCACAACGGCGCGTGGTACGACGAACGCAGCAAGCGCCGCCGCGATCTGACGCCGCCTCATTCGATGACCTCGTCGGCGCGCAGCAGCATCGCCTGCGGAATGGTGATGCCCAGCGCCTTGGCGGCCGCGAGGTTCACCACCAGCTCAAATCGCGTCGGCTGCTCGACCGGCAGTTCCGCCGGGTTGGCACCGCGCAGGATCTTGTCGATATGCCGGGTGGCGTGCCGGTACATCCCGGCCAAATCGGCGCCGTAGAACATCAGGCCGCCGGCCGCCGTGAAGGAGCGGTCGTAATGCACGGTCGGCAGGCGATGACGCGCGGCCAGTCCCACGACCTTGCCGCGCTCGGTGATGAGAACCGGGTCCTCGCCGATCAGCAGCGCCTGGACATCGGCGCCGCGCATCGCGGCGAACGCCGGTTCCAGGTCGCCGGCCTGGCGTGCCGCGACGATGACGAGGTCGATCTTCGCCGCCCGCGCCGCCGCCGTGACCGCGGCAGACAGGCGCGACGTTATCGGGTTGTCGGGGTTGACCAGCGCCGCGACGCGGCGGATACCCGGCACGATCTCAAGCAGCAGCTCCAGTCGCTTGCCGATCAGGTCCTGGCCTTCGGTCGTGACTCCCGTCACGTTGCCGCCCGGCCGCGCCAACGTCGCGACCAGCCCGCTCACGACCGGATCGCCGGTTGTGACCATCACGACCGGGATCGTGCGCGTCGCCTGCTTGGCGGCCAGGGAACCGGGAATCGAGCCGGCGACGATAACATCGACGTTTTGCGTCACGAGGTCGGTCGCCAGCAGCGGCAGCCGCTCCATCGCGCCATCACTGTAGCGCGCCACGAACGCGATGTTGCGACCGTCCTGCCAGCCGAGATCACGCAAGCCCTGGCGCAGCGCGTCCACCACCGGCTCCGCCGAGGCGGCCGACTGCGGCGACAGCACGCCGATCCGCCGCACGCGCTCCGCCGGCTGCGCCGTCGCCGCGGCCGACGCGGCGAGGATCGCGCCACCGGCGGCGACGGCGAATTTGCGGCGCTTCATGCCATGCCTCCCGCCCGAGACGCCTGCGGCGGTGATGCCCCTACCGCCCGACAGCGGCCGTCCGCGGCTTGCCGCACCCGCGCTCTCCCCTGTCGAGACGAGCCCGCTCACCTGTCCGGCGCGACATCGCAGGACGGCGCGCAACAACAGCATCATGAGCGCCCCGACCCGCGCAATCCCTCTCAGCGCATGCACTGCAACATCCCCCGGCCGCGCCCGCCAATCTGTCGTCCCGACCTTGACATGGTCCATTTACCATTGTAATACATCCTTGTCAATGAAAAACGCCATCCCATTCGTCGACCGACGGCGGGATCGGCGCGGACCAAGCGCCCGCCGAGGCAATCGAACGATGACACCGTGGACGATCGTCATACCCGCCGTCCTGGCGCGCGCCTCAGGCGCGGCAGCGATCGGCTGGGCGGGTGGTCCTGCTAATCCTGCTAATCCTGCTAATCCTGCTAATCCTGCTAATCCTGCTAATCCTGCTAATCCTGCTAATCCCGCCACCCTGGGAGCGCGGGCGTCCCGCCCGCCCATGAGCGGGCCGGGGGCCCGCGCGCCCAGGTCTAAATACCATTGCCGACGAGACGCCGATGCTAAAGTTGCTAATCCTGCTAACGGCGCCCTAGCCGCCGGTTCGGCGGGCGCGCCGCTAGGCCGCCTGGCGGGCGGTGCCGCGCAGCAGGCCGAGGATCTCGCTGGCGGCCTTGGGGATATTGGTGCCGGGGCCGTAGATGGCGGCCACACCGGCGGCCGTGAGGAAGTCGTAGTCCTGCGCCGGGATGACGCCGCCGCAGACCACCACGATGTCGCCGCCGCCCTGGGCGCGCAGCGCCTTGATCAGCTCCGGCACCAGGGTCTTGTGGCCGGCGGCCTGCGACGAGACGCCGACCACGTGCACGTCGTTCTCGATCGCCTGGCGGGCGGCCTCCTCCGGCGTCTGGAACAACGGGCCGATGTCGACGTCGAAGCCGAGATCGGCAAAGGCGGTGGCGATCACCTTGGCGCCGCGGTCGTGGCCGTCCTGGCCCATCTTGCAGACCAGCATGCGCGGCCGGCGGCCTTCGTCCTCGGCGAAGGCGGCGATCTCGGCCTGGATGCGGCGGTAGCCCTCGTCGCCCTCCCAGCCCTGGTTGTAGACGCCGGCGATCGAGCGGATCACGGCGTTGTGCCGCGTGTAGACCGTCTCCAGCGCGTCGGAGATCTCGCCGACTGTGGCGCGCGCCCTCGTGGCGGCGACAGCCAGCTCCAGCAGGTTGCCGGTGCCGTCGGAGGCGGCCTTTGTCAGCGCCGCCAGCGCCGCCGACACCTTCGCTGCGTCGCGGCTCGAGCGGATGCGCGACAGCCGCGCCACCTGGGCCTCGCGCACCACGGTGTTGTCGACCTCCAGGATGTCGACCTCGGCCTCTTCCTTGAGCGTGTACTTGTTGACGCCGACCACCACCTCCTCGCCGCGGTCGACGCGCGCCTGGCGCCGTGCGGCGGCCTCCTCGATGCGCAATTTGGGCATGCCGGCCTCGACCGCCTTGGTCATGCCGCCGAGTTCCTCGACCTCGCCGATCAGCTTGCGCGCCTCGGCCACCATGCTGGCGGTCAGGCTTTCCAGGTAGTAGCTGCCGCCCAGCGGGTCGACGACGTTGGTGATGCCGGTCTCGTGCTGGATGATCAGCTGGGTGTTGCGCGCGATGCGCGCCGAGGTGACGGACGGCAGCGCGATCGCCTCGTCGAAGGCGTTGGTGTGCAGCGACTGGGTGCCGCCCAGCACCGCGGCCAGCGCCTCGATGGTGGTGCGCACGACGTTGTTGTAGGGATCCTGCTCGGTCAGCGACACACCCGAGGTCTGGCAGTGGGTGCGCAGCGCCAGGCTGTCGGCCTTCTTGGGGTTGAACGGCGCCATCAGCTCGGCCCACAGGAAGCGGGCGGCGCGCATCTTGGCGATCTCCATGAAGAAGTTCATGCCGATCGCCCAGAAGAAGCTCAGCCGCGGCGCAAAGGCGTCGACGTCCAGTCCCTTGCCGAGCGCGGCGCGGACGTACTCCAGGCCGTCGGCCAGGGTGAAGGCCAGTTCCTGCACCTGCGTCGCGCCGGCCTCCTGCATGTGGTAGCCGGAGATCGAGATCGAGTTGAACTTCGGCATGTGCTTGGCCGTGAACTCGATGATGTCGGCGACGATCCGCATGCTGGGTCCGGGCGGATAGATGTAGGTGTTGCGGACCATGAACTCCTTGAGGATGTCGTTCTGGATCGTGCCGGAGAGCTGCGCCAGGGGCACGCCCTGCTCCTCGCCCGCAACAATGTAGCCGGCCAGCACCGGCAAAACGGCGCCGTTCATGGTCATCGACACGCTCATCTTCTCGAGCGGGATGCCGTCGAACAGGATCTTCATGTCCTCGACCGAGTCGATCGCGACGCCGGCCTTGCCGACATCGCCGATCACCCGCGGATGGTCACTGTCGTAGCCGCGATGCGTCGCAAGATCGAAGGCCACCGACACGCCCTGTTGGCCGGCGGCGAGATTGGCGCGGTAGAACTTGTTGCTCTCCTCGGCGGTCGAGAAGCCGGCGTACTGCCGCACCGTCCATGGCCGGCCGGCGTACATCGTCGCCTTGGGGCCGCGCAGGAAGGGCGCGAAGCCCGGCAAGGTGTCGAGCGTCTCAAGCGTCTCCAGGTCGGCGGCGGTGTAGAGCGGCTTGACCGTGATGCCTTCGGGCGTCTGCCAGTCGAGGCCCGCCAGCTTCCGGTCCTTGAGTTCCTTCTGGGCCAGCGCCGCCCAGTCCTGAAAGGTTCGCTTGCTGAAATCGGCCATCGTCGTATCCCGGCTTGCGCCGTAAGCGCGCTCTCTTTAGTGCTCATAGCGCATCGCCGGTCGGGCGGAAAGGCTGCCTCCTTCGCCTGCCGATACGGGAGACAGAGCATGCTGGACGCCGAAGCCGCCTTCGTTCTCGACCTGATGGAAAAGGGCTTCGCGGCCGGACGACCGCGGCTGCACACTTTGAGCGCCGCCGAGGGCCGGGCACTGGCCGACAAGCTGTCTGCCGACGGCGAGGCCGATCCGCCGGAGGTGGCGCGGGTGGTGGACGGCACCCTGCCCGGCCCCGGCGGGCCGGTGCCGTGGCGGCGCTACTGGCCGGCCGGCGCCGGCGAAGGTCCGATCCCGACCCTGGTGTACTACCACGGCGGCGGCTTCGTGATCGGCAACCTCGAGACGCACGATTCGACCTGCCGGCGGATCGCCAACAAGAGCCGCTGCCAGGTGATCGCGATCGACTACCGCCTGGCGCCGGAGCACCCCTTCCCGGCCGGCGTCGAGGATGCGCTGGCCGCCTTCCGCCATATCCGCGACAACGCCCGCGCCTTCGACGCGTCGGCCGGCCAGATCGCGGTCGGCGGCGATTCGGCCGGTGGCAACCTGTCGGCCGTGGTCTGCCAGCAGACCAGGGCCAGCGGCGAGGCGATGCCGGCGTTCCAGATGCTGATCTATCCCGGCACCGACCTCGCGCGGCAATCCGCCTCGCACCGCGGCAAGCTGGCCGAAGGTTACATCCTGACCCAGGACCTGATCGACTGGTTCATGAAGCACTACCTGCCGGCCGGCGTCGACATGCACGATCTGCGGCTGTCGCCGTCGATGGCCAAGGACCTGTCCGGCCTGCCGCCGGCCTATGTGCTGACCGCCGGCTACGATCCGCTGAAGGACGAGGGCCACGCCTACGCCGAGCGGCTGCGCCAGGCGGGTGTCAAGGTGACGCACTCGTTCTTCCCCGGCACCTTGCACGGCTTCTACTCGATGACCCGGTTCCTCAAGCAAGGCCTGGTGGCCAACGACGAGTCGGCCGGCGCGCTGGCCGCCTTTTTCGGTCGATGACGGCCGGGGATGCGCACTGCCTCCGGTTCGTATCACCGGACATGTCCGGTGACGACAAAGCGCGCATCCCCAGAGGCTATCGCCTGGCCGCGACGGCGGTCGCGGTCGGCCTGCTGCTGTACTGCGTCTCGATCGGCGCGGCGCTGGCCGGCGAGATGCGCACGCTTCGCCTCGGCGCCGTCGAGCGCACCTACTACGAGCACGTGCCGGCCGGGCTGAAGCCCGGCGCGCCGCTGGTGATCATGCTGCACGGCGCCGGCGGCTCGGGCGCGTTCGCGGTCCAGCGCTACCGCTGGCAGGCCAAGGCCGACGCCGAGGGCTTCGTCGTGGTCGGCCCCGACGCAACGCCGGCCTTCGCCGACCGTCCCGCCAGCTTCGCGTCGAACCCGCGGGCCTGGAACGACGGCTCGGGCCGCGGCACACCCCACATCCGCGACAGCGACGACGTCGGCTTCATCGCCGCCCTGATCGACGAGCAGGCGCGCCGTCACGGCGTCGACCGGGCGCGGGTCTACGCCACCGGCTTTTCGTCGGGCGCCGGCATGACGCAGCGGCTGGGTCAGGAATTGACCGGGCGCATCGCCGCTGTCGCGCCGGTGGCCGGCATCATGATCGCGCTGGTGCCGTCGTTGCCGCGGCCGATGCCGGTGCTGTACGTCAGCGGCGACCAGGACCCGCTCAACCCGGTCGAGGGCGGCGAGATCGCCATGCCATGGGGCGGCCGCTACCCCAAGGAGCGGCTGCAGACCCTGATGGAGCGCTGGCGGGTGCTGAACGGCTGCAAGGGCCTGCCGGCGATCACCACGGCGGCGTCGCTGCGCATCCAGAGCTGGACCGCCTGTCGCGAGTCGGTCGAGGTGCGCTACGTGCTGATCCACGACCACGGCCACGAATGGCCGGGTGGCGAGAGGAGCCGCCTGCCGCAGCGCCAGGTCGGGCCGAACAACGCCGGCGCCTACGACGCCACCCAGGAGGCGTGGTCGTTCCTGCGGCGCTGGCGGCTGAACTGACTATTGCGAGCTGGGATCTTCGACGCCGGCAATTTCCTTGATGCAGGTCTTCAGGCCCCCATCGACGAAGTCGATGCCCGCCTTGCCATCCTCGAGCAGCAGCGCCGCCGCCAGCCGGTCGCGCGCGTGGCCCTGCCGGCCACGGCGCCACTCGGCGCAAGCCTGGGCAAGGAGTGCCGGCTGATAGGTGGGATCTCTGGCAGCTGCCCTGGTGGCCCAGTCATATGCCGTGTAGGGCTCCTTGAGTTTCAGTGAGGCCAGCGCCGCATGGTAGCGCGCTTCAGCGTTGAACGGCTCTTGCTCGGCGATGTGCGCCAGCGCAGAGCGTGCCCGTCGCAAGGTTTCGGCCGCCTTCTCGGGACGCTTCATCATGCTGTAGGACGCAGCAAGTTCGGCGTAGATTTCCCAGCTCGTGCCGACGCTGAACACCAGCGTTCGCTCAAGAACCTTGACCGCCGCCTCTTCATCCTGCGCGGATTTGCGCAGCGCGCGGCCCAGCGCCAGGCCATACCGAGGTTCGGTCGGCATCAGATCGACCGTCTTCAGGCGCTGGCGAATGGCGTAGGCCAGCGCCGGATCGCTCCGAACGCGCTGCGGGATCCGGGCGCCTAGCGAGGAGGCGAGATCGACGTCATCCGGGTTGGTGTCCGGACACCGGCCGACGATGATGTGGTTTTCCTCGAGGAAATCGGCCAGAGCGTGCCTGATCTCGGTGTCGTACCGCTTCTTCAGGGCGCCGCGACAGTACACGTCGAGCGCCGCCCTAAGCATCTCGCCGTTGACCCGATCGTTTGCCCTTGCCTTGACCTTCAGCGCGTTGCCCATGCCGATGTAGCCCAGCGATGAATCCCGCTGTTGCTTGGTCTGTTCCATGAACTTGGCCAAGGCGACGTCGGCGCGTCCCTTGTCCAGCAATGCGCTGCCCCAGTGTCCATAGAAATCGGGCGGATATTTCACCCGCCACCATCCCCACTCATGCAACCACTGGCGCCACCAGGACTGCGCCCGCCAGTGCAGCAGCTCGGCGGCTGCGAAATAGTCGAGCGCCTGTTCCGACTGGTTGCTGTGCTGGCGGATGCGGCCCAGCAGGTGGTTGGCGTGCGCCGCTTCGGCTTGTCCGCTGCGTAGGAGGCATGCGCTGATCATCAGGTTGGTGCGCCGGAAGCCGGGATCGAGCATGCGGCCGTCGAGCGATCGCCGGTGCCAATTGTGGAAGTAGTAAGCCGCGATGCCGCAGGGATAGACGCGCTCATAAGCGCGCAGTGTCGCTACCTGCAGCAGAGACTCCAGCACATGCGAGTCGAGCGCCGCACCGTCACCCTTGCCGTCCGCTGCCTTGGCCGGGCAAACGAGCGCCTCGACCGGCTCCGCCAGCTCGCCGCGATTGCTCGACAAGCGGACGACGACGTAGACCGGCGCCGCCTTGCCGCAGTCAGTTGCGCCTACCAGGAACGAAGGGCTCGGCGGCGGCGCAAGGGACGTGGCGGAAATGAAAATGTCGCCGCCAATTCGCCGCTCGCGCACCCGTAGCACCCGCCGCGCCAGTTCGACGACTGCTTGCACCGTCACCTGCGCGCCGGGGATTTCCAGATTCGGCAGCTCGGCGTTCGGCTTCAGGGCGGCGTCGTCCTTGTCGCGCAGCCGCTCGATCGAGGCGGTTAGATTGTCAAAATGTGACCCGATCCGACCTGCTAGGCGCTTGCCCGACGGCAGTTGGTTGGCGAGGCCGCCGTGCACGTGGATGTCTTCGAACACCAGGAACTCGTCACTCCACAGTTCGCTGATGATCCAGAAGCCGATCCCGGCGCCGACCACGATGGCCACGAGGCCAACGGCAAACTTGCGCAGTTGATCCACCCAATCAGGCGATGAACGCACAACCCACCAAAACGCCCCCGGCGCTGCGGTGAGCCGCCGCATCGCCCAGTCGCCGATCGCCGAGCGACGCTGCCGCCACGGCAGTTTCAATCGTTGCCGCAGCCTCTCAAATGTGAGGCCCAGTCGTTCCATAGGCGAGGTTGGGGGTGGACCGGCCATCGAGGGCGGGCGACTGCCGCTACCGTCTTCCGGCATGGCATCTCCTGCGACCGTCCCCGGTGCGGCCGTTTGGTGCAACAATAAGTGAATCTTCGCGCGATTCGGGTGGCGGCGCAAGCGCGCCACGAATTACGCAGTGATGCGCACAAAGGGCACTGGCGACGCGAAGCCCTTCAAGGCGACACTCTCGTCGCGGGTCGTCAGCGGCTGCAGCAGCGGCCGCACCGCCGGATCGTCGGCCACGGCGCGCGAAATGATGACATCGCCACCCTGGCCCTGGCCCTGCAGCCGCGCCGCCATGTTCACCGTGGTGCCGAAATAGTCGAGCCGGTCGTTGAGGTTGACGGCGATGCTCGGACCGGCATGCAGGCCGATCTTGATCACCATCGCCTCGCCCGCCAGGCCGCGCTCGGCGGACAGGCGGCGGTCCAGCGCGGCCATTGCGTCGCGGATGGCGAGCGCCGCGCGCAGCGCGTCGGCCGGATCGGCGAACGCCGCCATCACCGCGTCGCCGATGGTCTTGATGACGGCGCCGTTGGCGTCGCGCACCGCCCGGCCGAGCACGGCGAAGTGCTCGCGCACCAGGTTGAAGGCGGCGGCGTCGCCGATCTGCTCGTAGAGCGCCGTCGAGCCGCGCAGGTCGGTGAACAGGATGGTGATATGGCCGACACCCGCCTCGTCGCCCGGCCGCAAAGTGGCGTCGGCGAACAGGTCGCGGAAGGCCTGCAAGGTGGTGACCTCGTGCGCCGTCAGCGCCTCGCGCACCCAGTCGCGGGTTTCGATCAGGGCTGCCAGCTCAAGGTCGGTGTCGTTGACGAAAGTAATCTCGCCCGCCGCGCCGGCCGGCAGTGCCTCGACACCGGTGTCGCTCACCCGCAGTCCAGGAAACGCGCCGCCGGCGTGCTCGACGTCGACAGTGAGCCCGGGATGCAGGGTGCGCAGCCGGTAGGCGCCCGCCGGCAGGTCGACCCGGACTGCGCGCCGTTCGCGCGGCGCCAGCAGCTGCTGGACGACGACGTGCGGCGTCACGCCCGGGCCGCTGACGCAAAATCCGCCGACGCCCAGCGACCGCACCAGCGGCGAGGGCGCGAAGGTCAGCTCGACGTTGCGCGTGAAGTCGCGCTCGTAGTCGATGTTGCAGGACGGGCAATGGGCGCCGCGCGGCAGCTGGTCGAGCGACGGCACCGTCTGCTTGGCGCCGCGGCAGTTCGAGCACAACAGCTCCCACTTCATGTCGAGCATGCGGGCCTTGACGCCCGCCAGGCAGAGCTCGATGGCGTCGCGCGCCGGCATGCGCAACTGGCCAGCCAGCGCTTTCGGGCGCAGCCGCTGAAGGTCGACTTCCATGGCGCCCAGCAGCCAGTCGGCAAGGCGTTGCGCCTGGCCGTGCGCGTAGCCGGTCGCCTCGGCGTCGCGCACCATGGCGGCCAGCCGGTCGCGCACGCCGGATGCCGGCTGAGGTGGCGCGTAGTCGAACATCAGCGGCGCCGCGCCGCGCAGGAAGGCGGCGCCCTCCAGCACCCGCGTCTCGATCAGGCGGCCGGAATTGCGCGCCAGGCGCAGCCCTGCCAGCCGGCCCAGCCAGGTCATCGGCTCCCAGCTCAGTCCATAGACCACCGTGCAGCCGGCGCCGTCCGGCGTGATCTCCAGCGTCGGACCGAAGACACGGAACGGTCCTTTGGAAAAGACGCGCGTCTGCCGGAAGCTGCGGTGCAGCACCCACTCGTAGGGCTTCTCCTCCCAGGCGAGCTCGAAGCCCGCTACCTTGCCGGCGCCGCGCCGCAGCACCAGACCGTTGGGCTGGGCGATCTCCTCCAGGCTGTAGGCCGGCAGCTTGAGGACCTCGTTGAAGCGGTTGGTGTCGGCGACCACGGTCCACACCGACTCCGGCGACAGGTCCGCGAACCGCCATGTCCATTCGACCTTGGGCATCGGCCGATCGTCTCCGCTGCAACGGCGCCAGCCTACGCGGACGGCCGAGCCTGACAACCCACGTCGCTTCACGCGCGCGAGAGGCAGGCTACCAGAAGAATCCGCTGCTGATGTAGTCGGGCCACGCACCGGCATTGGCGCAGGCGGCGGCGAGTCGCGCCGGATCGACGCGGCCATCGGCGCCGGCGAGCTCGTCGCGGTGGATACCGCCGCTTACCAGCAGCGACGGCAGGCCGGCGGCGTTGGCGCCAGCGATGTCGGTGCGCAGCGAATCGCCGATGCAGAGCGTGCGCGCCGGCGCGGCGCCGGCCAGCATCGCGCGGGCGCGGGCGTAGATCGGCGCATGCGGCTTGCCGTGATATGCGACCAGGGCCCCCAGCTTCTCGTAATACTCGGCCACCGCGCCGGCGCAGTACTCAAGGGTGCCGCCGTGCACCACCACCAGATCGGGATTGGCGCAGACCATCGGCAGACCGCGCGCCGCCGCGTCGCGCAACGTCGCAGCGTGGTCCTCCGGCGTCTCGCCGGTTGCGTACAGGTTGGTGCACAGGATGAAATCGGCCGTGGCGACATGGTCGACGCGCTCGACCTCGAGCTGGTCGAACATGCTGAGATCGCGCCCCAGGCCGAACAGGAAGCAGCGCCGTCCCAGGTCGCGGTAGAATGGCGCGGCGTCGCTCAGGCCGCGCCGGCGCAGCGCCAGCCAGGCGTCCTCGCCCGAGGTCAGGATGTCGTCGAACAGCTCGCGGGCGATCCCCAGCTCGAGCAGGCGCGGGATCGCGGCGTGCGCCCGGCGCGGCGCATTGGACAGCAACAGTGTGTGCTTGCCGGCCGCCTTCAGCGCTTCAAGGCACGCGACCACACCGGGATAGGGTCGCTTGCCGTCATGCACCACGCCCCACAGATCGACGATGAAGGCGTCGTACTGGTCGGCGACGCTGGACAAGCCTTCGATCGCGACAGGTTGGAAGTCGGCCATCCGGCGCTTCTGGCACGCCGGCCAATTGGCCGCAATCGGCCCCGATCAGTTCCGCCTCGATGCCGACGGCCTTCACCACATCGGCCCACCTCGAGGGGTCGCCGCGCCGGAACGCCGCCAGTTCGTCGGTCGTGCCACCGACCGCCTTCGCGCCGCGTGTCGCGACCTGCCAACGCAAGCGGCGCCGGTTGACACCGGCGCCGCTGGTTGCGCCACGCCCGAGGCGTGCGCCGTTTCGGATTTGCGGGCGCGACAGCCGCGCGCCCGGACAGCCCTACTGCACCTGCAGATTGACCGCTGACGAGCGGCCGCGTTCGGTGGCGATCTCGTAGGAGACCTTCTGACCTTCCTGCAACGAGCGCAGGCCGGCGCGCTCGACGGCGCTGACATGCACGAACACGTCCTTGCCGCCACCCTCCGGCTCGATGAAACCATAGCCCTTGGTGGTGTTGAACCACTTGACCGTACCGCTGGCCATATGCCGCCTCTGTCGTCTGATGCGTCGCGTCACCCGCGGCACGAACCCCGCGCCGCGAGACAACCTAGTTTGGAAGTGGTCTTGAAACGGCGCCGCATCAAGCGGCGGGTTGGTCAAGGCGGACCAAAGTCGATTGTGACGCAACGGAACACTGGCGGCGCGCGGGCTGTCAAACGCTATTTTGCCGCCGTCGGCGCCGCCCGCGAGTGCACGCCGCACAACAACGAAAGACGGCGCCGGACCATGTCCGGCGCCGTCGCTTCGCCTGCGGCCGTTCGGCCGACGGACTACACCAGCTCGAGATTCACCGCCGACATCTTGCCGCGATCGCTCTGCAGCTGGAAGCTGACCTTCTGGCCCTCGTTCAGCGCGCGAATGCCGGCGCGCTCGACGGCGCTGATATGGACGAACACGTCCTTGCTGCCATCCTCGGGCTGGATAAAGCCGTAGCCCTTTTGGGCGTTGAACCACTTGACGGTTCCGGTGCTGCTCATCGTCTTTCCTTCTCGCGCAGATGCGCGTCGTCACCGCGCAACGATTGCGCGGCGTCGTACAACCAGATTTTCGGGTAGCGAGTGGGACGGCGCCGCGTCGTGCGGCGTAGTTGGCCAAAGCGGACCAGAAGTCGATTGTGCGCGGAAAGAACACGCCGGCCGTTCATTTGTCAATTGCTATCGGCGCGACGGGCGCGCTGCCGGTCCGGCTCGACGGGCCGCTTGATTGCCCTGTCCCGACCCGGCCGCTATCATCGGCGCCACCACCGGCCGTGTCCCACGATGGCGCGAGACGATCGCCGGACGGCCGGGGGGTGACGAGGGGAAACGCGATGAAACGCAGACGGGTGCTGACCGCGATCGCCGGCACGACGATCGCCACTTTTGGGCCGGCCGCGACTGGCCACGCCCAGGCCGTGACGCTCAACGGCGCGGTGCAGTTCAACGACGACCACGCCTTCACCAAGGCGCTGATGCGCTTCGAGGAGCTGGTGAAGAAATACTACGCCAAGCCGATCAACTTCACCCTGCACAAGAACAGCGCCCTGGGCCTGGAGAAGCAGTATTTCGAGTACATGGCGCAGGGCAAGGCGGTCGACTACGGGATCGTCTCGCCGGCGCACATGTCGACCTTCTCCAAGGCGGCGCCGTTCATCGACGCGCCGTTCCTGTTCCGCGACTTGGCGCACTGGAACAAGGTGCTCGACGCCGACCTCCTGAAGCCGGTGGCCGACGAGATCGCGCAGAAGGCGGACGTGATGCTGATCGGCTACGCCGGCGGCGGCGTGCGCAACATCTTCGTCAACAAGGTGGTGCGCAACCTGGCGGAAATGAAAGGCCTGAAGGTGCGCGTGCAGGGCGCCCCGATCTGGAGCCGGACCTTCGCGGCCACCGGCATGTCGCCGACGGTGATCGCCTACAACGAGGTCTACAACGCCATCCAGAATGGCGTCATCAGCGCCGGCGAGAACGAAGCGGCCGGCGTCGAGCAGATGAAGTTCTACGAAGTCGGTCCCAACCTGACCATGACCGAACACGCCATTACCATCCGGCCGATCTGCTTCTCGGGCAAGACCTTCAAGACGCTGCCCAAGGACCTGCAGGACGCCATCCTCAAGGCCGGCAAGGAGGCCGGCACCTACGGACGGCAGGTCGAGTCGTCGGAGGACGCCGCCAAGCTCGAGGCGCTGGAGAAAGCCGGCCGCCTCAAGCGCATCCCGTTCGCCGACCGCGACCCGATGAAGAAGCTGGTCGATCCGGTGATGGCGGCCTACGCCAAGGAAATCGGCGCCGAGGCGATCCTCGAGAAGATCAACGCCATCAAGTAACCCGCACCCACGGCGGCGGCCGCGACCCGGGAACGGGTTTCGGCCGCCGTTGTCCGTAGTCCTTGCTCGACGCCGCCGAGTTCATCGCAATGCTGCGCCGCTGCGTACCGTTCCAGGTGTGCCCCCGATGACATCGACGACCGCAAGCTCCGTCCGTTCGCTTTGGCGGCGGTTGACGGCCTGGTATGCGCATTTCCTCTCGATCCTGGTCGCCATCGCGGTGGCGGTCCTCATCGTGCCGGTCTCGCTGCAGATCTTCTCCCGCTACACCCCGCTGGTGCCGACCTACATCTGGACCGAGGAGATGGCGCGCTTCCTGTTCATCTGGACGATCATGATCGGCGCCACCGTCGGCGTACGCGAGTCGGCGCATTTCGATTGCGATGTGTGGCCGCGGATGTCGCCGCGCGGCGACGCCGTGGGCCGGCTGCTCGGCCGCCTCGGGGTGCTGGCTATGGCATGCATCTTCGTCTGGGCCGGCGTCGAGTTCACCAAGTTCGCCTGGCATCGCACGTCCGAGCTCGGCGACCTGCCGCTCTGGCTGATCAACATCGCCTGGCCGTTCGCCGGCGTCTCGTGGCTCATCTTCCTCGGCGAACAGATGGTTGACGATCTGCGGATCATCGCCGGAAGGCCCTCATGACCGGCTCGCTGCTGTCGCCCGGCGCGGCGTGCTGGATCCTGTTTGGCGGATTCACCATCCTGATGTGCATGCGCGTGCCGATCGCCTTCGCGCTCGGGCTCTCTGTCATCCCGATCCTCGTCATTGAGCCGCGCCTCGACACGATGATGCTGATGCATGAGACCTTCAACGCCTACAACTCCTTCATCCTGCTGGCGGTGCCGTTCTTCCTGTTGACCGCAAACCTGATGAACGCCGGCGGCACGACCGACCGGCTGTTGAAGCTGTCGCGCACCATGGTCGGGCATTTCCCTGGCGGGCTCGCCCAGATCAACGTCCTGCTGTCGATTTTCTTCGCCGGGATCTCCGGCTCCTCGACGGCGGACGCCGCCAGCCAGTCGAAACTGTTCATCGAGGCGCAGCGCAAGGAGGGCTACGACGACAGTTTCTCGGCGTCGATCACGGCCGTGTCGGCGGTGCTGTCGAACATCTTTCCGCCGTCGATCCTGATGATCGTCTGGGGCGGCCTGCTCACCGTGTCGATCGGCGGCCTGTTCCTGGCCGGCATTATCCCGGGCCTGCTCGTCGGCCTGGCGCAGATGGCGACCGTCCATGCCTATGCCAAGGCGCGCGGCTATCCCACCTATGCCCGAGCCACATGGCACGAGTTCTTCTGTTCCAGCTGGGTGTCGCTACCAGCGCTCGGCACGCCTGCGATCATCATCGGCGGCAAGATATTCGGCTGGTTCACGTCGACCGAGTCGGCGTGCATCGCCGTGCTCTACGCCATCGCCCTGTCTTTCCTGGTGTACCGCGAGCTCGACCTCAAGACCATGTTCGGTGCTTTGCTTGAAACCGGCAAGCTTGCCGGCGTCGCCCTGTTCTGCGTCGGCACGGCCAGCGCCTTCGGCTGGATACTGGCCTACTACCAGATCCCGCAGGCCGTCCTGGCCGGCGTGTCGAGCTGGGGCATGGGCGTCATGGCGACAGGCTTTTTCATCGCCTTCGTGTTTCTGGTCGCCGGCACGGCGCTCGATTCGATTCCGGCCATCATCATCTGCGCGCCGATTCTGGAGCCGCTAGCCAAGCAGGCGGGGATGGACCCGGTTCATTTCGCGATGGTCGGCATCGTCTCCCTGGCCTTCGGCCTGGTGACGCCGCCTTATGGCTTGTGCCTATCGATCGCCTGCTCGGTCGCCGGCCTGCGGATGCGCGATGCCTTGTGGGATACCAATCTCATGCTCGTGCCGATGCTGATGGTGCTGGCGCTGCTCATCGTCTGGCCGGACATGGCGCTGCTGCTGCCGAGGCTGATCGCGCCGGATTTCCTGCGTTGACCGCGCGGGCGGCGACCGACGACGCCGGCTGTCCGTCCGCTGTCCGATGCCCCGGGATGCGAGATCCCGGGCATCGACCTCGCGCGTGACGAAGGACCCCGGCCCGACCTTTGAGCGGCCGCCACCGAGACGGTGCCGAATGCCCTGAGGTGCTGCCCGCCCGGCTTTGCGCTACACTGCCCGCATGGACGAAACCATGACCCCACACGAGCGGCAGGCCGAGATAGAGCGCCTGTACCACCAGGCGTTCGACGACTTCGGTACGATCGCGTTGTGGAACATGCGCCCGGTCCCTGGACCGACGGCGGCCGATGCGCTGGCCATCACCAAGGCGCTGCGGACGCATGGCACCATGGACGGCCGTCGCCTCGCCGAACGTCTCGAGCGCCTCTGCCGTGCCGCTTAGCCAGCTCCAGTCATTTGTGCTGCGGACCATCGCTGGAAATCGAAGTCCCGACAGCTACATTGCCGGGGCGGCCGCGCTGAACCGGGACGGACCGCGGTTCTCGGGCGATATCGATATCTTTCAGGACGGCGATGAACGGCTGGTCGCGATCGCCGACGCGGACGCAGCGCTTCTCGCGGGCAGCGGTCTGAAGCTCACGTGGACGACCCTCCGCGGCCCGGGTTTCCGACGCGCGTTGGTCGAGGGACTCGGCGACAAGACCGTGATCGAGTGGGCCGCCGACAGCGATTTTCGATTCTTCCCGACGGTTGCGGACGAGATGTTCGGCTATGTCCTGCATCCCGTCGACCTGGCCACCAACAAGGCGTCCGCCGCCGCCGACCGTCGTGAGCCGCGGGACATCGTCGATCTGGTGGCCATCCACCAACGCATCCTGCCGCTCGGCGCCGTCGTCTGGGCCGCCATTGGCCGGTTTCCTGGCCCCACCCCTGAGGAGATGCTGGCGCAGATTGTGCGGCACAGCCGCTTCACGGCTGAGGAGTTCCGCGTGCTCGCGACCGAGCAACCGATCGACGTCGCCGACATGCACCGCCGCATTCGCACCATGCTTGAAGACGCGGAGCGGTTCATCTCCCACATGCCAAGCGACGCTGTGGGCGTGATTTTCCTTGAAGATGGCCGTCCGGTTCAACCGGAACCGGATGCGCTTGAACGATATCACCGGCACGCCGGTACCCGCCGCGGCCACTGGCCGTCGTCATCCGAGATCGGCCACGCCATGCTGGAGCGCTACGGCAAGGATCGCCCTGACAGCGGTGGCGTCGGCGATTGACCGCCACCGGGCGCGGCGATAGCGTCGTCGCTGATGGAACGCGCCTCGACCACTTGGCGTCCAGTTCCCGCAAGCGCGCGCAGCATCAAGCGTCAGCGTTGAGTCGTTGCTGGGGCGGCGATGCATCAACGCCGCCCGTCACAAGCGATCCGTGCGACCCGGCGCCGCGCGCCGGCCAAACCAACCGAGGGAGGCCGCCATGCTGAAAGTCTATCTCGATCCCTGCACCGTGAACTGCCGCAAGGTGCTGGCTGGGCTCGACCTGATGGGCGCGCCGTTCGAAGTGGTGCATGTCGACTACTTCACCCAGGGCCAAAAGGCGCCGGCGTTCCTGGCGATCAACCCCAACGGCGCGCTTCCGGCCGCGACCGACGGCGAACTGGCGCTGCCGGAGTCGAACGCCATCCTGCAATACGCCGCCGACGTCAACCGCGCCCACCAGTACTACCCGCAGGACCTCAAGCGGCGCGCCGATATCAATCACTGGCTGTTGTGGGAGGCCGCCACCTGGTTCCCCAGCAACTACGTCTATCTCGTCGAATACGTGGTGAAGCCGTTGCTGAAGGCCGAGCCCGACGCGGCGGTTGTCGCCAAGGAGGCGCCGAACTGGCACCGCCTGGCCGGCATCCTCGATGCGCGCCTGGCGAAGTCGAAGTGGCTGTCGGGCGACGACGTGACCATCGCCGACATCGCTGTCGCCGCCCCGATGCACATCTACAAGGCGCAGCGGCTGCCGTTGGCCGACCATCCCAACCTCAAGCGCTGGATGACCGAAGGCGTCGAGCAGCTGCCGAGCTGGAAGAAGACCCAGGGTGCCGTCGACAAGGCGCTGGGGTTGAGCTGAACGTCCCGCGCCGCCGCCAGCCCGCACGAGGGGACGCGTCATGGCCAGCGAATCTGTCGTTCATTCGACATTCAACTACACGCGCGACACCGGCGTCGCGCCGGAGATCTATTTCTACGATCCGCCGGCCGGCGCCCAGGCGCGGCTGCCGGGCGACGATCCGCGCGACATGGCGATCCATGACGGCTGGGACCGCGCCGGCGCGTTCTCGCTCGACCGCGAGGGCTTCGCGTTGCGCGACTTCCGCTCGCCGTTCGACGATTGGGACGATGACACGGCGATCCGCGAGCGCTTCTATCCCGAGGTCATCGCCTTCCTGCGCACGGCGGTCGGCGCGCGGCGCGTCGTCATCTTCGACCACACCATCCGCACCAAAGCCAACACAAGCCAGCAGACGGCCGAGCACACCACGACGCAGCGCGCCCCGGTGATGCTGGTGCATTGCGACTACACGCCACGCTCCGGGCCGCTGCGCGTGCGCCAGCTGCTGCCCGACGAGGCCGACGAGCTGCTCAAGCGCCGGGTGGCGTTCTACAATGTCTGGAAGCCGATCCGGCACCGGGTCGAGGAGAAGCCGCTGGCGGTGTGCGATGTCACGTCGTCTGTGCAGGACGACTTCATCACCATGGCGCTGCGTTATCGCGAACGCGACGGCGAGATCTTCGTGATGCGCCACGCGCCGCAGCACCGCTGGTGGTACTTCCCCGGCATGACGCCGGAACAGGTCTTGCTGCTCAAGACCTACGATTCGGAGACCGACGGCCGGGCGCGCTTTCTCGGCCACAGCGCCTTCGACCACCCCGCCACGCCGCCGGACGCAAGGGTGCGCGAGAGCATCGAGATCCGCACCATCGCCTTCTTCTAACACTAGGCGATGCCCGACGATCCGTTCTCGCTCGCCGGCAAGGCGGCGCTGATCACCGGCGGCAACACCGGCATCGGCCGTACGCTGGCGCTGGCGTTCCGCGACGCCGGCGCGCTGGTGGCGATCGGCGGACGGCGCGCCGCGCGCAACGCCGAGGTGGTCGGCGAGCTTGGCCCGACCGCTATGGCCGTCACGCTCGACATCTGCGACGAAGCCTCGATCGAGCGCGCCGTCGCCGAGGTGGTGGCGCGTTTCGGGCGGCTCGACATCCTTGTGAACAACGCCGGCGTCAGCCAGCGCGGCTCGGTGATGCAGCTCGAGCGCGCCACCTGGCAGAGTGTCCTCGACACCAACCTGACCGGCACCTTCCTGTGCACCAAGCACGCGGCGCGGCAGATGGTGGCGCAAGGCGCCGGCAAGATCATCAACGTCGCGTCGGTCTACGGCCTGCTGGCGCCGAGCAAGGGCCTGCAGGTGGCCTATACGGTGGCCAAGCACGCCGTGATCGGCCTGACCAAGGTCAATGCCGTCGAGCTGGCGCCGCTGGGCGTGCAGGTCAACGCCGTGGCGCCGGGCTGGTACTTCACCGAAATGACCGACGAGCTGCGCGGCACCGCCTTCGAGCTGGCGGTCATCCGCCGCGCACCGGCCGGCCGCTGGGGCGAGACCAAGGACCTGGTCGGCGCCTGCCGCTTCCTGGCGTCGGCCGCCTCTGACTATACCAACGGCATCGTCATCCCGGTCGACGGCGGCTACGCCGTCAGCGACGGACTTGACCGCGGCTGACCGTCTCAGGCGCCGCACGCGCTTGCCCCTGAACTGTTTTGCTGTCATCGCAGACGATCCTGCGATCCGGGTCGACTGACCGATGGTTGCCGAGTTGACCGACAGTCGCCGCCTCAACAGGAAACCAGACATGAATCTGTTCCGGCCCAAGTACGTCACGTTCGACTGCCACGGCACGCTGATCAACTTCGAGATGGCGGAGGCGGCCAGCGACCTCTACGGCAACCGCCTCGATCCGCCACGCATGGCGCAATTCATCCGCAACTTCGCGGCCTACCGCCTGGACGAGGTACTGCGCGACTGGCAGCCCTACGCCGATGTCGTGCACAACGCTCTGGAGCGGACCTGTCGCCGCAATCGGGTGCCGTTTCGCGCCGAGGATGCACGGCAGATCTACCAGCGGGTGCCGACCTGGGGGCCGCACCCGGATGTCCCGGCGGGCCTCGCCAGGATAGCGAACGAGATTCCGCTGGTGATCCTGTCGAACGCGATGGACGCGCAGATCGGTTCCAACGTCGCCAAGCTCGGAGCGCCCTTCCACGCCGTCTACACCGCCGAACAGGCGGGCGCCTACAAGCCGCATTTACGTGCCTTCGAGTACATGCTCGACCGGCTGGGTTGCGGGCCGGACGACATCACCCACGTGTCCTCGTCGTTTCGCTACGACCTGATGTCGGCCTACGACCTCGGTATCAAGAGCAAGGTATGGGTCAACCGCGGCCACGAGCCGGCCAATCCCTACTACGAGTACACCGAAATCAAGGATATCGCCGAACTGCCGTCCGTCTTTGGCCTGTGAGGTGCGACCGCGTGCGCTTCGTCTCCTACTGGCACGACACGGCAACGGCCTTCACCGGCGCCACGGCCGAGCCGGTGGACGGCAGCTACGACGTCGCGGTGGTCGGCGGCGGCTTTACCGGACTCGCCGCCGCCCGGCATCTCGCGCGCAACGGTGCTCGCGTCGTCGTGCTGGAGGCGGCGCGCATCGGCAGCGGTGCGTCAGGCCGCAACGGCGGGCACCTGAACAACGGGCTGGCCCACAGCTTTCTCGACGCCAAGGCGCAGTTCGGCACAGAACGGGCCGTCGCCCTCTACCGCGCCTTCGACGATGCGGTCGACACGGTCGAGCGTCTGGTGCGGGAGATCGGCATCGACTGTGCCTTTCGCCGCTGCGGCAAGCTGAAGCTGGCGTCCAAGCCCGCCCACGTCGAGAGCCTGTCGCGCAACTTCGAGTCCATCCATCGGGATGCCGATCCCGACACCGCGCTGTTGTCGGCCGCCGACCTCGCCAGTGAGATCGGATCGGTCGCCTTTCACGGCGCCATGTTGTCGAAGAAGAGCGCCATGATGCACATGGGGCGCTTTCTCGCCGGCCTCGCCGACGCAGCATCACGGGCCGGCGCCGTGACTTTCGAGGACGCGGCCGTTGTCGGCCACGCGCTGGATGGCGGGCGGCATCGGCTGACCACGGCGCGCGGCGGCGTGCTCGCCGACCGTGTGCTGCTGGCGACGGGCGCCTACACCTCCGGCCCGTTCACCAGCTTCCGCCGACGCATCATTCCGGTTGGCAGCTTTCTGATTGCCACACGTCCCCTGACCGAAAGGGAAATCGCCGCGACGGTGCCGGGCCATCGCACCTACGTCTCGTCGATGCACATCGGCAACTACTTTCGCCTCGGTCCGGACAACCGACTGGTGTTCGGCGGCCGGGCGCGCTTCTCGGCGCGAGTCGACCAGCAGTCGGACGCGAAAAGCGGCGCCATCCTGCGCGCCGGCCTGGCGCGCATTTTCCCGCACCTGGCCGACATTGAGATCGACTACTGCTGGGGCGGGCTCGTCGACATGACCACCGACCGCTTGCCGCGCGCCGGCACCCTGGACGGGCTCACCTACGCCATGGGCTATTCCGGCCACGGGGCGCACATGTCCATCCACATGGGCGAGGTCATGGCCGACATCCTGCTCGGTCGCGACGACCGCAACCCGTTCAAAGGGCTACCCTGGCCGGCGGTGCCGGGCTACGCCGGCACGCCTTGGTTCTTGCCGCTGGTCGGCCTTTGGTACCGATTCCTCGATACGGTCCAGTGAACCGCTCGCAAGGCGCGTACCCGCGGCCGCCCTATGTCGTCTCCCCTGCGGCGATTCGCAGGAAGTCGCGCGAACGCTCCCGATCGGCCGGCCGCACCATTCCCGAAAAGCCGGCGAGGCGCTCCGCCAGCCATTCCGGCGCGACCCGCCGCAGGGTCTCGATCTCGGCGGCCGCCCGTTCCAGCTGGCCGAGCCCGACGTAGTTGAGCGCCAGATAGTGGTGGATCGGCGGGTAGTCGGGGTGCTGGCGCTTGCCGGTCTCGCCCCATTCGACGCCGCGCGCGTAGTCGCCGTCGACAAAGCCTGCGGCGCATAGCGAGGTGTAGGCGTTGTACTGCTGCGGATCGCGCGGGCTGATGCGCAACGCGTCAAGCAGCATCGGCACGCCGATCGCGGTGTTGCCGCTGGCCACCTCGCACCAGCCGCGGGCGATCAGCGAACTGGGATCGCTGGGATTGAGGTCGTAGGCGTGCCGGATGTCGGCCATCGCTTCGGCAAAGCGCTGGCCGATCATCAGGGCCAGCCCGCGGAAGATGAACGCCTGGTGGTTCATCCTGTCGAGCTCCTGCGCCCGGGTCGCGGCCTCGACCGCCCGGCGCACCGAGTCCTGCAGCGGCGCGGTGCGGAAGTTGGCGTGCTGCCAGTGCGCCAGCGCCAGAGTGATCAGGGCGCGCACGCAAGTCGGATCGATGCGCAGCGCCTCCTCGGCGCGGGCGATGGCGCGGTCGCGCCGCACCCGGTCGGGGCGGGTGTAGGAGTGCCAGGCGTCGTTCCAGGCCTGCAGCGCGATCTCGTGCGCCTTGAGGTCGGCCGGGCGGCCGCGGCGCGTCAGCTTGAGCTCTGCGCCCTCGACCTCGGGCGCGACGGCGGCGACGATGCTGCGGGTAATGGCGTCCTGGACATCAAAGATGTCCTCGACGACCCGGTCGTAGCGCTCGGCCCAGAGATGCGTCCCGCTGGCAGCCTCGATCAGCTGCGCCGTCACCCGCACGCGGCTGCCCGAGCGGCGCATGCTGCCCTCGAGCACGTAGCGCACGCCCAGCTCGCGCGCCACCTGCCGGACATCGACCGACCTGCCCTTGTAGGTGAAGGCGCTGTTGCGCGCGATCACGAACAGCGAGCGGAAGCGCGCCAGCTCGGTCGTGATGTCCTCGGTGATGCCGTCCGCGAACGCCTGCTGGCCCCCGTCATCGCCCATGCTGTCGAACGGCAGCACGACGATGGATGGCTTGTCAGGCAGGGCCGGAGCAGCGATGCCGCCCGTTCCGCCGGGACTCCACTGCCAGGCCCTGAACGACCGGTCGGTCGTTTCCAGCCGCCGCTCGCCCAGGTCGCGGAACGGCAGGTCGATCTTGCCGGCAAGCTGCTCGTAAACCCGATCCGCGACGCAGATGGCGCCCGGCTCTGCCAGCGCCTGCAACTGTGTCGCGACGTTGACGGCGTCGCCGAAGATTTCGCCGCCGGCCAGCGCGACGACATCGCCGACGTTGACGCCGACACGCAGCTCCAGGCGTCGCTCGGGCGGCACGTCGGCAACGCTGCGGGCGACGCCCTCCTGCAGCTCGACGGCGGCGCGGACGGCGTCCACCACGTCGTCAAACTCGAGCAACGCCCCGTCGCTCGTCGTTCTGACGACACGCCCGTTGTGGTGCTGCACGGCCGGCTCGAGCCGCTTGACGTAGATCGCCGCCAGGGCGCGCAGGGTGCGTGCCTCATCCCGCCCGACCAGGCGACCGTAGCCGGCGGCATCAATGCTGACGATGGCGCTCAGTCGACGCTGCGGCGGACTCATGCCGATCGAACTCCCGAAGTGCCGCGTTTCATAACCCATATACATGGCAAGTCTACCCTGTCGCGCAGCCGCGACCCCTGGACCACGCCTTGCCGGCGCGGGCGGGCGGACATTGCCCCCGGCGCGGGCGCAATGCACATCAGTTGTTCTGATCGCTATGATAAGCAGGACTATGGTCTCGCCAGTTCCTTGACCGACCATGGGCCGAAAGTGCCTTCCGCCTCACAACAACTGTCCTTGCGACTGGCTCCATTGGTCAGAACTCCGCCTCACCCTGAGGAGCGACCGAAGCGAGCGTCTCGAAGGGTGGGCTTCGTGACCGACGGTACGAACAACGCTTGTTGGATCCATCTGTGCCTGCACCTCACCCTTCGAGACGCCGGCCGTTGGCCGGCTCCTCAAGGTGAGGCAGACGTGATCGACAAATCGGTCAGACCGCAGGGCCATTGCCCTTACATCCGGAACACACCCTTGCCGGTGGTCTGCTTGTCGAACAGGCGGTACGCCTCGACGGCCTGTTCCAGTTTCCAGCGGTGAGTGAACAGCCGGTCGACATCGATCTTGCGATCGGCGACGAAGCGGGCGCAATCGGCCTGCCCAACCGTCGAGAACGTCCACGAACCGACAATCGTCAGCTGCCGGCGCAGGATGTCGGGGCTGACGTCGAGCGTGAGGTTGCCACCTTCGCCCACCATGCAGGCGGTGCCCCAGGTGCGAGTCGCGCGCACCGCCTGCGCCCGCGCCTCGGCGACGCCGGTCAGCACCAGCGCCAGGCCGGCGA
>DATFGV010000430.1:0-5441 GCA_035249115.1 Vineibacter sp. | reverse complement strand
GCTCGACGAACGACGTCATTGACTGTCTGCCATGATCCTCACCCTGAGGAGCGGCCCAAAGGGCTGCGTCTCGAAGGGTGAGCTACACACGGGATGCGACGAGACGGATGTCGGACCATCCGGCCTTGAGCCCACCCTTCGAGACGGCCGCTGCGCGGCCTCCTCAGGGTGAGGCGGGGGCTGACGCCGCATCGAAGTTGGCGCCGGTGACGGAAAGGTTCTTCATTACGCCGCCGTCTTGGCCCACGGCGCGGCGGCGCGGCGGCGGCGGTCGATTTCGGGCCAGTACGATTGCCAGCTGTCGGCCGGGGCGATGGCGTCCATTGACGCGGGACCCGTCACGGCCGACGCGGCGGCGCGATCGAGCACCATGATCGGCGTCTCGCCCCTCTCCATCTGCTCGATCGAGCGCAGCAGCAGGCGGCGGTAGGCGATGACCGCCTTGTCCGACGTGCCGAGGTGCTCGCGCGTGCGGTCGGCGATCGGGCCCAGCGACTCGCAGGCCCACTGGTCGTGCACGTTGATGTCGAAACCCATGCCGGTGAACGTCTTGGTGCGCTGCTCCTCGGCATCGTAGCCCCAGTTGTTCGAGCGATTGAGCCGCGGCTTGTAGTCGGGCAGCTCGTACAGCTCCAGCCGCTGCGCGCGCATCGCCTCCTTGTCGACCGGCGCCGTATAGCTGGTGAACATCGCGAACCAGTAGTTGCTGCCGTCCTCGACCGGCACATGCCACTGTGTGATCAGCATCTCGCCGCTCATCGGGATGACGAAGGCGTTGGGGAACAGCAGGTTGGTCACCCGCAGATGGGTCTGCCGCGCATTGAGCTCGCGCCGCGTCAGCAGCCGCAGGCCGAACGGCGCCGGCTCGACCTCGATGGTCGGCCGCGGGTAGTCGCGCATCAGGGTGGTCATCGGGATGTTGGAGTCGATCGAGGCGGCGCGGAACTGCTTGCCGTAGGCGGTCTCGGTGCTCTCGTCCTCCTCGAAGCGGTGCAGGAAGGAGGCGTGCGCCGGATCGATCCCGACTTCCAGCGCCTGCAGCCAGTTGCAGTCCATCCAGCCCTTGAAGGCGAAGCTGTGGCTTGCGGGCGCCACGAAACAGTCAAGATCGGGCAGCGAAGGCGGCGCGCCGGCACCGAGATACGCGAAGATCAGGCCGTTGATCTCGCGCACCGGGTAGCTCGTGTGGCGGATGCGCTCGCAGTAGCGGCTGCCCGCGGGCTCGGCCGGCATCTCCAGGCATTGGCCCGAGACGTCGAACAGCCAGCCGTGGAACGGGCAGCGCAAACCGCCCGCCTCGCGCCGCGCAAAGGCCAGGTCGGCGCCGCGATGCGGACAGGCACGATCGAGCAGGCCGAGCCGGCCGGACTCGTCGCGGAACAGCACCAAGTCCTGGCCCATGATGCGCAGCGCCTTGACCGGGCGCGGGTCGGCGAGCTCCTCGGCCAGCGCCACGGGCTGCCAGTAGAGGCGCAGCAGCTTGCCGGCCGGCGCGGCGGCGCCGGTGAGGCACATGCGGTCGTTTTCGGCGGCGGGAATCATATGCTCGGACCCACGCGTTCCCTGAGGACATCGACTCTCGCACCGCCGCCGCCGCGCCGGCAAGAGCGGCGTCCGGGTCATGTTCTGTTGGCCCTCGCCTGACCGCCACGGATAGAGATAGGGACCATCAAGGCCTGCATTCATGCTCCCCCAGCGAAGCTGGGGGAGGTGGCCGAAGGCCGGAGGGGGAGCCGACGTGGTCCATCAATTGGAAACACCACGACGGCTCCCCTCCGCCCCTTCGGGGCACCTCCCCAGCTTCGCTGGGGAGGATTCCGCGCAGGCGGGGCGAAGCGGGCCGCCGGTCGGCATCGACGTCTTCATCCGTCGCGGTATAATCATCCCGGAAACCAAGCATAAGGGAGGAGTCACAGATGAGGACCATTCTTGTCGGCGCCGCGCTCGTCGCCGCCCTCGCCGCGAGCGCATCGGCCCAGGACAGGCGCCCCGACTACGGCACGGCGGTCACGACCGCCGCTGCGAAGAAGATCGCCGCCGGTATCGTCGCCGAATGCCAGAAGAACAGCTGGAACGTCGCGGTCGCCGTGGTCGATACGCACGGCTTGCTGGTGTACTTCGAGCGCATGGAAAACACGCAGACGGCCAGCGTCGAGATCGCCATCGGCAAGGCGAAGTCGGCGGCGACCTATCGGCGCCCGACGCGCGCTTTCACGGAAGCGATCAACAAGGGCGGGCCAGCCACGGCGACGCTGCCCGGCGTCTTCGCCTCGCCCGGCGGCATGCCGATCATGGTCGACGGCAAGGTCACGGGCGGCGTCGGCGTGAGCGGCGTCACCGGCGACCAGGACGAGCAATGCGCCAAGGCTGGGTTGGGGGGTTAAAGAGCAACGGCGTTCGGCCAGGGCTGGACGCCGGCCGACTCACCCCTTGCCGGCGCTGAACGTCAGCCCGGCTCTCGCCTGCAGCCGCTTGACCAGCGGCGCGCCCAGCAGCGCGCCCGGGGTCCAGACGCCGCCGTCGCCCTGGACGTCACGCACCAGGCAGAGCGCGGTTTCGGCGATCATCTTGCTGGTCGAGCCATAGCCGGGATCGCGATCACCGGTGACCACCGCTTGCAGGCGCTCGCCGCCCGGCCCTTCGCCGACGAACAGCAGGTCGTAGTGGCCCTGCTCGCGCTCCTCCTTGCTCGGGCCTTCGCCCGGCTTGCGGTTGACGTCGGCGCCCAGCGGGTTGGCCTTGGCCAGCGCCTCGGCCGCCATCCGGCCGATCTCACCCAGCCCGGGCACCACCATCATCTCGTCGTAGACGAAGTCGGCGCCCCAGGCGTGGTGCAGCAGGAAGTTGGTGCGGTGCACGTTCTTGGTGTTGATCGCCGCCATGACGAACGGCGCCACCCAGGCTTTGACGCCGCTGTCGTACTCGGGCAGCAGGCCGGTCGGCTGGCGCGGCCCCTTGAAGCCCGGTGTCAGGGCGAACGGATCGGTCAGCAGCTTGAGCAGCGAGGGATCGCGGGCCGCCGCCGCCATCGTCGCCTTCATGCTGGCGGCCGTGCCGCCCGATGCGCTGCCCTTGAGCGCCCGCACCCGGCCGCGGACCCGCGGCAGCGGCTTTCCAAACGTGGCGCGGGCCGCTTCCTGCAGGGTGAAGACGCCGAGGTCGAAGGGGATCGAATCGAAGCCGCAGGAAAAGACGATGCGGGCACCGCTGCGTTGCGCTTCGGCGTGATGCGCATCGATCATCTGCCGCATCCAGGCCGGCTCGCCGCAGAGATCGACATAGGCGGTGCCGGTCGCGGCGCAGGCGGCGACCAGGTCGGAGCCGTAGAGCTGGTAGGGCCCGACGGTGGTGATCACCACCGCGGCGCGCTCGCACATCGCGCGCAGGCTGGCCGGCTGGGCGGCGTCGGCGGTGACCAGCGGCGTGTCGGCCGGCGCGCCGACCTCGCCCAGCACCTGCCGCAGCTTGTCGGCCGAGCGCCCGGCCATCGCCCAGCGCGGCCGGTCGTCGCCGGCATAGACGGTGGCGAGATACTCCGCCACCAGGCGCCCGGTGTAGCCGGTCGCGCCATAGACGATCAGGTCGAAGTCGCGCGTCATGATTGCCTCCCTAATTCCTCACCACGACGTGGGCAGGAAGTCTCGAACTTCAGGGTGAGGCCGCCTCGATCTGGCCGCGACGCTGCAGCCACAACGCCAGGGTCCAGCACAGCATCGCCCATGCGGCGCCGAGGCACCAGCCGGCCAGCACGTCGGTCGGCCAATGCACGCCGAGGAAGACCCGGCTGACGCCGACCAGCACCGACAGGATCACCGCCACGATGACGAAGAACGGCCGGCCGCGGCGATCGCCTTCGACCCGGGTCAGCAGCGCCCCCAGGGTCAGGTAGGTGACCGCCGACAGCATGGTATGGCCGCTGGGGAAGCTGGCCGACAGCTCGAGCGGTGCGCCGGGCACCAGGTCCGGCCGGACGCGGTCGATCAGCGATTTCAGGCCCTGGCTGATCGCCAGCCCGCCCAGCACCGCGGCCAGCAGGAACAGCGCCGCGTGGCGCTTGCGCACCAGCACCAGGTAGAGCGCAGCGAAGCCGACGATCAGGCTCAGCACCGCGACGCCGCCCAGCGCCGTGAGGTCGCGCATCACGGTCGGTAGCCAGGCCGGGCCGAGCGCTATGCCGGGATCGTCGGCGCGGCGCAATGCCAGCAGCACGGCGCGGTCAAACGAGGCGGACTCGCCCGCGACCACCAGGTCGGTCAGGCGCAGGAAGGCGAACAGGCCGCCGGCCACCACCGCGAACGCGACCAGCAGGCCAAGCTCGATCTTGGACAGCCGCCAGATCGTCGCCCAGTTCAGGGTCTGCCGCAGGCTCATGCCGGCGTGATGCCGGCCCGATGCCGAACGGTCAAGCCTGCGGGCCGGCGCAATCGGCACCGGTCACGACCGGGGCGCCTCGGTGCGCCGGGTGGTCCATTCGCACGATGGTGCAGTTTGTATTTTAGGGATGAGTGGTCACTCATATCCGTAAGGAGGATATGTGACCGAGGCCGCATCGCGCGGCCCGCGAAGGGGGACACGATGGGCATCATCAATCCAAGGATCCTGCCGAAGACCTTCACCGGCCAGGGCCATCAGGTGACGGTGAACGACGACCGCACGATCCAGGTCAAGCCGGGCGACTGGCTCAGCAAATACACCATGGCGATCTGGGGCGATTGCACGAAGCAGCACCTCAACGCCTTCCTGGTGAAGCGCGAGGGATTCTGGGGCCACATCGACAATCCGAACCAGATCAAGGCCGGCGACACACTGTATGTCGACGCCGTCCTGCCGGGCGAACGCCTGCCCCCGCCAGCGCCGCGACCTTTTCCCTGGCGGCCGCCGACCAAACTGCCGCGAACCTTCAGCGGCCACGGCTATCAGGTGACAGTGGACGCCGACCGCACGATCAAGGTCAGGCCGGGCGACTGGCTCAGCAAGTACGCGATGGCAATCTGGGGCTACTGGTCGGAAGAGCAGGCCAAGGGCTTCCGCCTGCAGCAAGGCACGTCGACCATCCCGATCACCAATCCGAACCTGATCAAGGCCGGCGACACACTGTACGTATCGGCACAGCTGCCGGGCGAGCCAGCCCTTATGTGGCGCGCCGACGGCCGAATCGCTTCGCCAAGGCTCTGACGTCACCGGCAGGTGCGTATTGCGCCGCCGCCATCCCCAGAGAAACGAACTCGCGACAGGCCTTGATGGTGAGCCTTGTCGAACCATGAAGCCTCGCCCACCAGTTGGCGTGCGGCGCTTGATGGTTCAGCAGGCTCACTGCGAAGCGCTCACCGTCAACATCCACCGGTGTCAGCCGGCAGCCGTGAGTCGGCGCAAGCCGGCCTGATACCGGTCAACCGTCCCGTCTCAACGTTCACGTCCGGCGCCGCAGTGCCGTCGCGGAC
>DATFGV010000429.1:0-2220 GCA_035249115.1 Vineibacter sp. | reverse complement strand
ATCGGGCCGCTGGGCAGCGAGGGGTTTCGCCAGATCCGCTGGTTCCCCGAGAACGGCTGGAACAGCCTCGACATCATGCTGTTCGTCTGGCTGGTGGTGGCGCTGGTCGCTGGTGCGCTGTGGTGGCAGGACCGCAGCCGCTTCGGCGCCGTGATCCGCGCCGTCGGCGAGGACGAGCTGGCGGCCCAAAGCGTCGGACTGAACCTGACGGCGGTCAAAGTGACGGCGATGACCATCGGCGGCTTCATCGCCGGCCTGGGCGGCGCCATCTACGCCCACTACACGACGCACATCGAGCACTCGAACTTCAACGTGCTGCTGGCCACCTTCGCCATCGCCTACCCGATCCTCGGCGGCCTGCGCAGCGTGTTCGGCACCATCGTCGCGGTGATCTTTGTGCAGGGCTTCCTGGTCGAGGGCCTGCGCTTCCTCGGCGACTGGCGCAACCTGCTGTTCGGCGCGCTGATCGTGTTGGCCATGAACCTGCGGCCCAACGGCCTGATCGACGCCGCCACGGCGCGGCGCCTGGCGCGGCTGTTCGGCTGGGAGGCGCGGCGTGCTTGAGGTCAAGGGCCTAGCCAAGCATTTCGGCGGCGTGCGCGCCGTCGACGGCATCGACTTCGCGATCAAGGCCGGCGAGGTGTTCGGACTGATCGGGCCCAACGGCTCGGGCAAGAGCACCACGGTCAACCTGATCTGCGGACTCTACGAGCCGACCGCCGGCCAGATCCTGTTCGAAGGCCAGGACATCGGCCGCGTGCCGACCCACCGGCGCCTGTCGCTGGGGCTGGCGCGGACCTTTCAGAACATCCGGTTGTTCGCCAACTTGACGGTCTGGGAAAACCTCTGGATGGCCGAGAACGCGCCGGCGCATCGCGCCGAGGCGGGGTTCCTCAAGCGCTGGGTTGGCGGCCGGGGCGATGCGCGCGAGCGCATTGCCCGGGCGCTGGAATTCTCCGGCCTGGCGCATCGCACCGATGATCTCGCCGGCAGCCTGGCGTTCGGCGAGCAGCGCCGCCTGGAGCTGGCGCGGGCGCTGGCTGCCAAGCCCAAGCTGCTGCTGCTCGACGAGCCGGCCGCCGGCATGAACGCCGAGGAAATCGCCCAGCTCGACGAACGTATCCGCGCCCTGCAGCAGCAGGGTTTCACCATCCTGCTGATCGAGCATCACATGGAGCTGGTGATGGCCGTCACCGACCGGGTCTGCGTGCTCAATTTCGGCCGCAAGATCGCTGAAGGCACACCAGCCGAAGTGCAGGCCAACCCGGCGGTGCGCGAAGCCTATCTCGGCGCGGCGGCGTGATGACCACGGCGTCATTCCGAGCGAAGCGAGGAACCATTCCGGCCTCTTCCTTCCCCATGCCCAGCATGGGGAAGGTGGCGCGAAGCGCCGGATGGGGAGCCGACGTGATCTTCGCAACTGGCAACACGTTGCCTCCCCTCCGCCCCTTCGGGGCACCTCCCCACGCCGAGGCGTGGGGAGGAAGCCGACAACGCCGACGCGGGGTGCGGCCATGCTTGAGGTGAGCGACGTCGTCACGGCCTACGGCAAGATCGAGGCGCTGAAGGGCGTGACGCTGTCGGTCGAACCGGGCCGCATCACCTGCCTGCTCGGCCCCAACGGCGCCGGCAAGACCACCCTGATGTACACCATCGCCGGCATCCTGCGGCCGCGCCGCGGCTCGGTGCGCTTCGACGGCGCCGAGCTGGTCGGCCAGTCAGCCGACCGGGTCGTGTCCGGTGGCATCGCCCTGGTACCCGAGAACCGGTTGGTCTTTCCGCAGATGACCGTGGCCGAGAACCTGGCCGCCGGCGCCTACCTGCGCCGCGACACGGCAGCGATCTCCGAGGACATCGAGCGGTTGTTCGTCCGATTCCCGGTGCTCAAGGAACGGCGCACCCAGGTCGCCGGCACGCTATCGGGCGGCGAACAACAGATGCTGTCGGTGGCCCGCGCGCTGATGAGCCGACCGAAGCTGCTGATGATGGACGAACCGTCGATCGGCTTGGCGCCGCTGATCGTCGAGGAGATCTTCCGCATCGTGCGCGAGCTCAACGCCGACGGCATCACCATCTTCATGGTCGAGCAGAACGCCCATATGGCGCTGCAGGTGGCGCACAAGTTCTTCCTGATGGAGCAGGGCAAGGTGACGTTCGCCGGCGCGCCGGGCGACGTGGCGCAGGACGACGTGATCCGCCGCGCCTATCTTGGCAGCGCGA
>DATFGV010000428.1:0-2613 GCA_035249115.1 Vineibacter sp. | reverse complement strand
GTCGGCGCAAAGGACGCAGCTCTATGGCGGACGCCTGTCGCTGCAGTTGCCCGGCGATTTCCGGCTGATGACCGATGCCGAGATCGCCGCCAAGTACCCGCGCGCGCGACCGCCGCAATACGCCTTTACCGACAGCGACCGCTTCACCCGTACCATCACCTTCAACCGGCGTCCGCTGAACCGCGAGGCACAGCCGCTCAGCGAACTGGGCGCCGAGATGCAGCGCCAGCTCGCCGTCCAGGCGGGCATCACCGTGCATCGTCATGGGTTGATCGATTTCCGGCAGCGCGTCTGGTACGTGATCGAATTCCGATCGACGACCATCGACCAACCGGTAGAGAACCTGATGCGGGTCACGGTGGCCGACAAGCACCTCATCGTGGTCTCGGCCAATGCCGTGCGGCGGCTGTTCGACCAGAGCGAAGCGGCGCTGCGCGAGGCACTGGGATCGGTGACCGTGCACTGACAGTCATGGGCGGCGGCGTCAGAGAGCGTCGATGTCGCCCAGCGCCTGCTGCGCCTCAAACCGGGCGGTCCAGTCGTCCAGGTTCCGGGCCTCGATCGCGGCGCGCAGTCCGCGCATGACGTCCTGGTAGAACTGCACGTTGTGCCAGGTCAGCAACATGGCGCCGAGGATCTCGTCGCTCTTGACCAGGTGGTGCAGATAGGCGCGGCTGTGGCCGGTGCAGGCAGGACAAGTGCAGCCTTCCGCCATCGGTCGCGGATCATCGCGATGGCGGGCGTTGCGCAGGTTGAGCTCGCCGCGCCAGGTAAAGGCCTGCGCGGTACGGCCGCCGCGAGTCGGCATGACGCAGTCGAACAGGTCGATGCCGCGCCGCACCGCGCCGACGATATCGGCCGGCCGCCCAGCGCCCATCAGATAGCGCGGCCGCTCGGCCGTTAATGCCGGTACGGTGACGTCGAGCGTCTGGAACATTGCCGCCTGTCCTTCGCCAACCGCCAGCCCGCCAATGGCGTAGCCGTCGAAGCCGATATCCGTCAGCGCCCGCGCCGACTCCAGGCGCAAATCCTCGTAGACGCCGCCCTGCGCGATGCCGAACAGGCCGTGGCCAGGGCGCGCCTGGAACGCCCGCTTGCCCCGTTCGGCCCAGCGCATCGACAGCCGCATCGACTGTGCGGCCGCGGCGTGCGTTGCCGGAAACGGCGTGCACTCGTCGAAGCTCATGCTGATGTCGGCGCCGAGCTGGCGCTGGATCTCGATGGAACTGTCCGGCGTCAGGCGATGTCGCGTGCCGTCGATGTGCGACTGGAAGGTGACACCGTCTTCGTCGATCTGCCGCAGCTTGCTGAGCGACATCACCTGGAAGCCGCCGGAATCGGTCAGGATCGGACCCGGCCAGTCCATGAACCGGTGCAGGCCGCCCAACCGCTCGACCCGCTCGGCGCCCGGCCGCAGCATCAGGTGGTAGGTGTTGCCGAGCACGATCTGCGTGCCGGTGGCGGCGACCGAGCCCGGCAGCATGGCCTTGACGGTGCCGGCTGTGCCGACCGGCATGAAGGCGGGTGTGTCGACACCGCCGTGCGCCGTGGCCAGCCGGCCGCGGCGGGCCGCGCCATCACCCGCCAGGAGGCTGAATTCGAGGGTCATCGCCCGGACCTTTGCACGTTGGCTGCAGCTAAAGTGACATCGGCCGCCGCTGCGGCAAGCCTCGAAACCTGCCGCGATTTCGCGTAAAATGCCGCGATAACGGCGTGCCGCTGGCGCGGGCGTCGGGACGTGGGGTGTTGGGGGCGTCTACCGAAGAGTCGGCCATGGCCGGCGGGGTAAAGGACCGCAGCGTCCGGACCCAGCCGACGGCGGGACCTCGGCAGAGGTGGGCGGTGCCATGACGGTGCCGACCGGCGCCCGAGACGATGGGGTGAGGCAAAATGCGTAAGATCCTGCTGTCGGTCGCCGTTCTGGCGATCACGCTGGCGACGGGTCCGGTTCGGGCGGAAATCCTGCAGCGCTACAACACCGGCAACTGGGTGATCGACGCCAACGCCGATCGCGGCACCTTCCAGAACTGCACCGCGACCGGCCAGTATGGCGGCGGCGCCGCGGTGATGTTCATGCTGACCCGCGATGTTGTCTGGGGCATGGCGATCACCAATCCCAAGTGGAACTGGCGGTCGGGTTCGGAAGGCGCGGTGTCCTATCGGATCGACAGCTTTGCCCAGCGCAACGGCCGGGCGCGGGCGATGACGGCGACCCAGCTGCTGATCCCGCTGGCCGACTCGCAGTCGCTGTTCCACGAGATCCGGCAGGGCAACAACATGTACTTCAACCCGCAGGGCGCCGAAGGCTTCTCCATCACCTTGATCGGTACCTCGGTGGCGCTCACCGAGCTGATGTCCTGCGTCCGCCGCTACCGCTGAGGCATGGCGCAGCTGGGCCGCGGTGCATGGCGTGCGCCGCCGTCGTCCCGACCAAGGCCCGAAGGGCCGCGTGGAGGGACCTCGCGCCGCCGACGTCGACGATTGCTGTCGATACAAGGTCCCTCGACTACGCCACACTTCGCGCGGCTCCGCTCGGGACGACGACAGTCTCACCATTGTCGATCGTGGCGGCGCTGACGGTTCCGCGGACACGGTGTCTGTGTGGCGGTCGCA
>DATFGV010000427.1:0-4149 GCA_035249115.1 Vineibacter sp. | reverse complement strand
CGGCCTCGGCACCGCCGCCGTCATCGTCATGGACAAGTCGACCGACATCATCAAGGCGATCGCGCGTCTGGCCTACTTCTACAAACACGAGAGCTGCGGCCAATGCACGCCCTGCCGCGAGGGCACCGGCTGGATGTGGCGCGTCATGGAGCGCATGGTCACGGGCGACGCACGCATCGAGGAGATTGACGTGCTGCACGACGTCACCAAGCAGGTCGAGGGTCACACGATTTGCGCTTTGGGCGACGCGGCGGCTTGGCCGATCCAGGGCCTGATCCGCCATTTCCGGCCGGAGATGGAGCGGCGCATCAACGAGCGGCAGGGCCGCCGGATGGCCGCGGAGTAGGACGCCATGCCGAAGATGAAGATCGACGGGATCGAGATCGAGGTGCCGGCCGGCATCTCGGTGCTGCAGGCCTGCGAGCTGGCCGGCGTCGAGATTCCGCGCTTCTGCTACCACGAACGGCTGTCGGTCGCCGGCAATTGCCGCATGTGCCTGGTCGAACAGGAGAAGGCGCCGAAGCCGATCGCCTCCTGCGCCATGCCGGTCATGGAAGGCATGGTGATCAAGACCAACACGGCGATGGTCAAGAAGGCGCGCAACGGCGTCATGGAGTTCCTGCTGGTCAACCATCCGCTCGATTGCCCGATCTGCGACCAGGGCGGCGAGTGCGATTTGCAGGACCAGGCCATGGCCTACGGCTACGACCGCAGCCGCTTCGAGGAGAACAAGCGGGCGGTGCCGGACAAGGACCTCGGCCCGCTGGTCAAGACCTCGATGAACCGCTGCATCCAGTGCACGCGCTGCGTTCGCTTCGCGACCGAAGTCGCCGGCGTCGAGGAGCTCGGCGCCACCGGCCGCGGCGAGCAGATGGAGATCACGACCTACGTTCGCAAGACGCTTTCGTCGGAGCTGTCCGGCAACATCGTCGATCTCTGCCCGGTGGGCGCGCTGACCTCCAAGCCCTACGCCTTCAACGCCCGGCCGTGGGAGCTGCGCAAGACCGAGTCGATCGACGTCATGGACGCGCTCGGCTCGAACATCCGCGTCGATACCCGCGGGTCGGAAGTGATGCGCGTGCTGCCGCGAATCAACGAGGACGTCAACGAGGAGTGGATCGCCGACAAGACGCGTCACGCGATCGACGGACTGAAGCGGCAGCGCCTCGACCAGCCCTATGTGCGGCGCGACGGCAAGCTGAAGGCGGCCAGCTGGAACGAGGCGTTCGACGCCATTGCTGCCAGGCTGCAAGGGGTTTCGGGCGGCAAGATCGCCGCCGTCGCTGGCGACCAGTGCGATGCCGAGTCGATGCTGGCGCTCAAGGACCTGATGGCGGCGCTGGGCAGCACCACCGTCGAGTGCAGGCAGGACGGCGCCCGGCTCGATGCTTCGGTGCGCGGCGCTTACCTGTTTAACGCCGGCATCGCCGGCATCGACGAGGCCGACGTCATCCTGCTGGTCGGCAGCAACCCGCGCTGGGAAGCGCCGGTGCTGAATGCCCGCATCCGCAAGCGCTACCTGGCGGCCGGCGCCAGCATCGCGCTGATCGGTGACGTGCCGGTCGACCTGACGTATCCGGTGACGCTGCTCGGACCGGGGCCAGCGACCCTCAAGGATCTCGCCGACGGCAAGATCGCTTTCGCCGAAGCGCTCAAGGGCGCCAAGCACCCGATGATCATTGTCGGCCAGGGCGCGCTGCGGCGGCCGGATGGCACCGCAGTACTGGTGCAGGCGCGGGCACTGGCGGAACAGGTCAACGCCGTGCGTACCGATTGGAACGGCTTCTGCGTCCTGCACACGGCGGCGGCGCGAGTCGCCGGCCTTGACCTCGGCATGGTGACGCCGGGCGGCGTCGACGCCATCTACGGCGGCTGCGCCAGCGGCGACATCGAGGTGGTGTACCTGCTTGCCGCCGATGAGGTCGACACCAAACGCCTCGGCAAGGCGTTCGTGGTCTACCAGGGCCACCATGGCGATGCCGGCGCGCATCGCGCCGACGTCATCCTGCCGGGCGCGGCCTACACCGAAAAGGCCGGCACCTACGTCAACACCGAGGGCCGCGTGCAGCTGGCCAAGCGCGCCGCCTATCCGCCCGGCGAAGCGCGCGAGGACTGGGCGATCCTGCGGGCATTGTCGGCGCGCCTCGGCAAGGCGCTGCCCTACGATTCGCTGGACCAGGTCCGCCAGGCGCTGGTGCGGGCCAATCCGGTCTTCGCCGCCGTCGACAGCCAGGCGCCGGGCGCCTGGGGGGCGTTCGGCCAGGCAGGCGCCCTTGACGAGGCACCATTCGTGCCGCCGATCCGCAGCTACCACATGACCTGCGCGATCAGCCGCGCGTCGCAGACCATGGCCGACTGCGTCGCGGCGGGCCAGGCGCTCGCCGTGGCGGCGGAATAGGCCATGACCCTGGCGCAGTTCTTCACCACGCACTGGTTCGGCCAGCTGATCGTCATCGTGGCGCAGTGCCTGGCGATCACCGTGCCGCTGCTGGTCGCGGTCGCCTACATGACCTATGCCGACCGCAAGATTTGGGGCGCCATCCAGCTGCGTCGCGGTCCCAACGTGGTCGGTCCGTTCGGCTTGCTGCAGCCCTTTGCCGACGGCCTGAAGCTGCTGCTGAAGGAGACCATCATCCCCAGCGGCGCCAACAAGGTGCTGTTCATGCTGGCGCCGATGATCACCTTCATCACCGCGCTGATCGCCTGGGCTGTGGTGCCGTTCGACGATGGCTGGGTGGTGGCCGACATCAACGTCGGCATCCTCTACCTGTTCGCGATCTCCTCGCTGGGCGTCTATGGAATTATCATCGCCGGCTGGGCGTCGAACTCGAAATACGCTTTCCTCGGCGCGCTGCGCTCGGCGGCGCAGATGGTGTCGTACGAGGTGTCGATCGGCTTCGTTCTGATCACGGTGTTGCTGTGCGCCGGCTCGCTCAACCTGACGGCGATCGTCAAAGCGCAGTCCGGCTGGTTCTGGAACTGGTACTGGCTGCCGCTGCTGCCGATGTTCGTGGTGTTCTTCATCTCGGCGCTGGCCGAGACCAACCGCACTCCATTCGACCTGCCGATGTCGGAAGCCGAGCTGGTGGCCGGTTTCCACACCGAGTACTCGGCGATGGCCTTCGGCCTGTTCTTCCTCGGCGAATACGCCAATATGATCCTGCTGTCGGCCATGGCCGCGGTGCTGTTCCTGGGCGGTTGGCTGTCGCCGGTCCCCTACGCGCCCTTCACCTGGATCCCCGGCGTCGTTTGGTTCTCGCTCAAGATTGCCGCGCTGCTCTTCGTCTTCTCGTGGACCAAGGGCACGGTGCCGCGCTATCGCTATGACCAGCTGATGCGGCTGGGCTGGAAGGTGTTCCTGCCGTTCTCGCTGCTGTGGGTGGCGCTGACGGCGGCCGCCATCCTGCTGTTCGGCGGCGGCGCGTGAGGCGAGGGAGGTAGAGCTATGGCGTTCCTCGACCGTACAGCGCGCGCCTTCCTGCTGACCGAGCTGGTCTCGGGTTTTACGCTAACCCTGAAATACATGTTCAAGGCCAAGGTCACGGTAAACTATCCGTTCGAGAAGGGGCCGCTGTCGCCGCGCTTCCGAGGCGAGCACGTCTTGCGACGCTATGCCAACGGCGAGGAGCGCTGCATCGCCTGCAAGCTGTGCGAGGCGGTGTGTCCTGCGCTGGCGATCACCATCGAGGCCGAGCCGCGCGAGGACGGCAGCCGTCGCACGACGCGCTACGACATCGACATGACCAAGTGCATCTATTGCGGCTTCTGCCAGGAATCCTGTCCGGTGGACGCGATCGTCGAAGGACCGAACTTCGAGTTCTCGACCGAAACCCGCGAGGAATTGATGTACGACAAGGAGAAGCTGCTGGCCAACGGCGACCGCTGGGAGGCCGAGATCGCGGCCAACCTGGCGGCGGACGCGCCGTACCGATGAGCGGGATCGGAAAGGTGGCGACTCCTCCCCACGCGAATGCGTGGGGAGGTGCCCCAAAGGGGCGGAGGGGAGCCGACGTGGTCTCTGAATGGGAGACACCACGTGTGGTCCCCCTCCGGCCTTCGGCCACCTCCCCCACTTCGCGGGGGAGAAGGTCATGATCCAGACCCTGGCCTTCTACGTGTTCGCCGCGGTGACGGTGGCGGCGGCATTCA
>DATFGV010000426.1:0-2079 GCA_035249115.1 Vineibacter sp. | reverse complement strand
CGCGCGCAAATCCGGCCAACGTCTCGCGGCGGATTTTTCGCCGCAGCAGAAGTTCGACGCGCTCCCCGCGCGCGCGCCCGATGGCGTGACCGCGTTCCTGTCGATCCAGGAGGGCTGCGACAAGTTCTGCACCTTCTGCGTCGTGCCCTACACACGTGGCGCGGAGTATTCGCGGCCGGCGGCAGCGATCCTTGATGAAGCGCGCGGCTTGGTCGCGGCCGGCGCGGTCGAGCTCACCTTGCTCGGGCAGAACGTCAATGCCTGGCACGGCGATACGCCGGACGGCGGCAGCTGGGGCTTGGCGCAGCTGATCCACGCCCTGGCCGAAATCGACGGCCTGGCGCGCATCCGCTACACCACCTCGCATCCGCGCGACATGGATGAGGCACTGGTCGCGGCGCATCGCGACGTGCCGGCGTTGATGCCCTACCTACATTTACCGGTGCAATCCGGCTCGGACCGCATGCTGGAGGCGATGAATCGCCGGCACGATCGTAACCAGTACTTGCGGATGGTCGATCGGCTGCGAACGGCGCGGCCCGACCTGGCGCTGTCGACCGACCTCATCGTCGGCTTTCCGGGGGAGACCGACGCCGATTTCGAGGACACGTTGCGGCTCGTGCGCGAGGTCGGCTTCGCCGCCGCCTTCTCGTTCAAATACAGCAGGCGGCCCGGCACGCCGGCGGCGCTGCTGGAGCGCCAGGTGCCGGACACCGTCAAGGACGCGCGCCTGCAGGCGCTGCAGGCGCTGCTGGGCGAGCAGCAGCGTGCCTTCAACGCCGGCGCGGTCGGTCGCACCATGCCCGTGCTGTTCCAGGAAAAGGGCCGCAAGCCTGGCCAGCTGCTCGGCAAGTCGCCGTGGTTGCAATCGGTGCACGCCCAGGCGGAGGCGGGCCTTCTCGGCCGCATCGTCGACGTGCGCATCACCGCGGCGCACGCCGTCAGCCTCTCCGGCATGATCGCTGGCGGCGATGGCGCCCTGGACGCGCGCGGCGCCGCGCGGGACATCGAGGCGGCCGCATGACCGACGTGGGCGGCGTCAGCGGAGCGCGCGCCGTCGACGCGCGGCGGCTGACCTTCGACGATAATGCCTTGCTGGTGTCGCTGTATGGCCAGCACGACCGCCACCTGGTGCGCATCGAGCAGCTGCTGGGCGTGCAGCTCAACGCCCGCGGCAACCAGCTCGCCATCTCCGGTGGCGCCGAGGAGACCGCGCTGGCGCGCGCCGCGCTGCTGGCGCTCTATGAGCGACTCAAGCGCGGCCAGCTGGTCGACCAGGCCGAGGTCGACGCCGCCGTCCGGTTCGCGCGGGTCGGCGCCGACACCAACCTCGTCGACGCCGCCGCGATCCGAACCCGCAAGCGGCCGATCCAGCCGCGCTCGCCCACCCAGCGCGAGTATGTCGAGGCGATCCGCGAGCGCGACCTAGTGTTCGGCCTGGGTCCCGCCGGCACCGGCAAAACCTACCTCGCGGTCGCCATGGCGGTGTCGATGCTGGCGGCCGGCACGGTCGAGCGCATCATCCTGTCGCGGCCGGCGGTCGAGGCCGGCGAGCGGCTGGGCTTCCTGCCGGGCGACATGAAGGAGAAGGTCGATCCCTACCTGCGGCCGCTCTACGACGCGCTGCACGACATGATGCCGGCCGACCAGATCGCCAACCGCCTGGCCGACGGCGAGATCGAGGTGGCGCCGCTCGCCTTCATGCGCGGCCGCACCCTGGCGCACGCCTTCGTCATCCTCGACGAGGCGCAGAACACCTCGCCGATGCAAATGAAGATGTTCCTGACCCGGCTCGGCGAAGGATCGCGCATGGTCGTGACCGGCGATCTGACGCAGATCGACCTGCCGGCCGGCGTGCCGTCGGGATTGCGCGACGCGATCGAGACCCTGAGCGGCGTCGAGGGCGTGCGGTTCGTGCATTTCACCGACCGCGACGTGGTGCGCCACGACCTGGTGGCGCGCATCGTGCGCGCCTACGACGCGCGTGACAGCCGCGAGACGCCGCGCAAGCCCCGGCCGTGAGGCGTGGCGGCCCATCCACCCGGCCGCCGCCGGCCATCATCGACGTCGAGATCCTGG
>DATFGV010000425.1:0-3687 GCA_035249115.1 Vineibacter sp. | reverse complement strand
GCTCAATCTGATGTTCGGTCTGGCCGTCGGCGGCGTGATGGGACACTGGTTCACGGCGCTGCCGGTCTTCATCCTCGCCATCATCGGCTTGGTGCCGGGCATGTTCAGCAGCTCGAAAACTTCGAGCGTCGTGGCCTTCGTGATCTGCTTTCTGATCTTTGCGTTTACTGGGCTTTCGCCGCACTGAGACGTTCACCGAGGCGAAAGGTGGGAGAAGCGAATGCTTATTGCCGTTGCACGTGAATCCGATTCTGGGGAACCGCGGGTAGCGGGGACGCCGGAGACGGTTAAGAAGTTCAAGGGACTTGGCGCCGAGGTTGTGGTGGCGCGCGGGGCGGGGGTTTCGTCTGGGATATCGGACGCGGATTTTGAGGCGGCCGGGGCCACGATTGGGGACGGCAAGGACGCCGACCTGGTGCTGAAGGTGAAGCGGCCGAGCGCGGACGAACTCAAGACCTACAAGAAGGGCGCGCTGGTCATCGCCATCATGGACCCTTACGGCAACGAGGCCGCGCTCAAGCAGATGGCCTCTGCCGGGCTCAATGCCTTCGCCATGGAACTGATGCCGCGCATCACGCGGGCGCAGTCGATGGACGTGCTGTCGAGCCAGGCGAACTTGGCGGGTTATCGGGCGGTGATCGAGGGCGCCGAGGAGTATGGGCGGGCCTTGCCGATGATGATGACGGCAGCGGGCACGGTGCCGGCGGCGAAAGTGTTCGTGATGGGGGTGGGCGTCGCAGGGTTACAGGCGATCGCCACCGCTAGACGGTTAGGCGCCATCGTGACGGCGACGGACGTTAGGCCAGCCACCAAGGAGCAGGTGGAGAGCCTGGGGGCGAAGTTCCTCGCCGTTGAGGACGAGGAGTTCAAGAACGCGCAGACGGCGGGCGGCTACGCCAAGGAGATGTCGAAGGAATATCAGGCCAAGCAGGCGGCGCTGGTGGCCGAGCACGTCAAGAAGCAGGACATTGTCATTACCACGGCGCTGATCCCGGGGCGTCCGGCGCCCAAGCTCATCTCCAAGGAGATGGTGGCCTCGATGCGGGCGGGCTCGGTGATTGTGGATCTGGCGGTCGAGCGCGGCGGCAATGTCGAGGGCGCCAAGGCGGGCGAGATCGCCAAGGTCGGCGAGGTCAAGATCGTGGGTTACTTGAACGTGGCGGGGCGGCTGGCGGCCTCGGCGTCGGCGCTCTATGCCAAGAACCTGCTGACCTTCGTCGAGACCATGATCGACAAGAAAGAAAAGAAGCTCGCCGTCAACTGGGACGACGAGATCATCAAGGGCACGCTGCTCACCAAGGACGGCGCCATCGTTCACCCGAACTTCATGCCACGCGCATGATCCCGAAAAGTGGAAACCGGTTTTCGGATCAGATCATGCGCAAAGAATTGAAGGCTTAATCCCATGGATCATATCGTCACCGCCGTGGACCCGTTTGTGTTCCGGCTATCGATCTTCGTGCTGGCGGTGTTCGTCGGCTACTACGTGGTGTGGTCGGTAACGCCCGCGCTGCACACGCCGCTGATGTCGGTGACCAACGCGATCTCCTCGGTGATCGTGGTGGGCGCGCTGCTGGCGGTGGGGGTGGCCTTGGCCGGCGACGACAGCGGGCCGTTCTGGGCGCGCGCCTTGGGCTTCGTGGCGCTGGTGTTTGCTTCGGTCAATATCTTCGGCGGCTTTCTGGTGACCCAGCGCATGCTGGCGATGTACCAGAAGAAGAAAAAGTGACGCCGGCCATGACTCTTCTTCAAACAGTGTCGGCGTCATTGCCGGGCTTGACCCGGCAATCCATCGACAACAGCCAAATTCTTGAGATGGATGCGTTGGTCGATGCCGCGCATGACGAGGTCGCTCCATGAACGCCAATATCGTTGCGCTTCTCTATCTGGTCGCCGGCGTCCTATTCATCCAGGCGCTGCGCGGACTGTCCTCGCCCGACACGAGCCGGCGCGGCAACCTGCTCGGCATGATCGGCATGACCATCGCGGTCTTGACCACGCTCGGCTCGCATCCGCCGTCCGGCGCCCTGTCCTGGGGTCTGGTGCTGGGCGGCATCGCGGTCGGCGGCGGCATCGGCGCGGTGATCGCGCGGCGGGTGCCGATGACGGCGATGCCGGAACTGGTGGCGGCCTTCCACTCGCTGGTCGGCATGGCGGCGGTGCTGGTGGCGGCGGGCGCTTACTATGCGCCGGCGGCCTTCGACATCGGCACGCACGGGCACATCCATGGCGCCAGCCTGATCGAGATGTCGATCGGCGCCGCCATTGGCGCGGTGACCTTCACCGGCTCGGTGATCGCCTTCCTGAAGCTCAGCGGGCGCATGAGCGGGGCGCCGATCATGCTGCCGGGACGCCATGTGGTGAACATCGCGCTGTTCTTAGGCCTGGTGTTCTTCATCTACCACTTCTACGGCTCGCAATCGCAGCTCGACTTCTGGCTGATCGCCGGCATCTCGTTCCTGTTCGGCGTGCTGATCATCATCCCGATCGGCGGCGCCGACATGCCGGTGGTGATCTCGATGCTCAACTCCTATTCGGGGTGGGCGGCGGCCGGCATCGGCTTCACGCTCGGCAACTCGGCGCTGATCATCACCGGGGCGCTGGTGGGCTCCTCGGGTGCGATCCTGAGCTACATCATGTGCAAGGGCATGAACCGCTCGTTCATCTCGGTCATCCTGGGCGGCTTCGGCGGCGAGGTGGCGGGACCGGCGGCGGGCAAGGAGCAGCGCCCGGTCAAGCTGGGTTCGGCGGAAGACGCCGCCTACATCATGAAAAACGCGCAGAAGGTGATCATCGTGCCGGGCTACGGCATGGCGGTGGCGCAGGCGCAACATGCCTTGAGAGAAATGGCCGACCGTCTCAAGAAGGAAGGCGTCGAGGTCAAATACGCCATCCATCCGGTGGCCGGCCGCATGCCGGGCCACATGAACGTGCTGCTGGCGGAAGCCAACGTGCCTTACGACGAGGTGTTCGAGCTGGAGGACATCAACTCGGAGTTCCCGCAGGCCGACATCGCGTTTGTCATCGGCGCCAACGACGTGACCAATCCGGCCGCCGAGGACGACAAGACCTCGCCGATCTACGGCATGCCCGTGCTGCAGGTCTGGAAAGCCGGCACCGTCATGTTCATCAAGCGCTCGCTGGCTTCCGGCTACGCCGGCATCGACAACCCGTTGTTCTACCGCGACAACACCATGATGCTCTTGGGCGACGCCAAGAAAATGACCGAGAGCATCGTCAAGGCGATGTAACCAAGACGCAGCAACTCAGAATCATTATGGCCGGGCAAGTCCCGGCCATTTTCTTTTACGAATTTGTTTCCGGCGGCAGCGGCACCAGGCAATGCAGGCGCACGCCCTCCGTGTGCCAGTCGATGTCGGCCTTGGCCTGGATCTGCCCGGGCAGCACGAAGTCCAGGAGCCGCGAGCCGAAGCCCTGCCGCTTGGGCGGCGTGACCGGCGGTCCGCCGCTTTCCACCCAATCGAAGGTCAGCACGCGCCGCGTCGCCTCGATGGTGAGGCTCCAGGTCACGTCGACCTTGCCGCCGTAAACCGAGAGCGCGCCGTATTTCGCGGCGTTGGTGGTGAGCTCATGCACCGCCATGCCGAGCGACACCGCAAGCTGCGCCGACAGCGCGACGTCCGGGCCGGTGAGCGTGATGCGTCCGCCGCTGCCATCGTCAAAGGC
>DATFGV010000424.1:0-3116 GCA_035249115.1 Vineibacter sp. | reverse complement strand
CTAGACCGTTGACCTGCGCGCCGGAGTCATCACATGGCCAATGCGATCTATCCCAAGTACAAGGAAGCGCTGCTCGACGCGCTGTCCAACGTCGACCTGATGGCGGGCGATGTCCGGGTGATCCTGGTCGACCTGGCCGACTACACCTATAGCGCGGCGCACGACATGCTGGACGACGTGGCCGCCGGCGCCCGCGTGGCGGTGAGCGGCAACCTCGCCAACAAAGTCGTGACCAACGGCGTGTTCGACGCCGACGACGTCACGCTGTCGTCGGTGACCGGCGATCCCAGCGAGGCGCTGATCGGCTACATCCACACCGGCACCGAGTCGACCTCGCGTCTGGTGTGGTTCCAGGACACCGGCGTCACCGGCCTGCCGATCACTCCCAACGGCGGCAACATCACCATCCAGTGGGACAGCGTCGCCAACAAGATCTTCGCGCTGTAGGACGGAACGATGGCCGACGCCAAGATCAGCGGCCTGGCGGCAATCGGCGGCACGGTCGGCGACGCCTTCGCCGACCTGCTGCCCTACATCGACGGCAACGCCGCGCCGGCCGCCGCCAACGTCAAGGTCTCGCCGTTCGATCTGTTCGTCGCCCGCAGCCGGAAGTATTCCTGGTTTTTCGACGACCTCTACAGCGTCGGACTGATCGTGCAGAGCGCCAGCGGCGCCGGCGCGCAGGTCTATCAGAACAACGCCAGCGATGTGAACCATCCCGGCGTTGTCGGCATGGACACCGGCACCGACACGACCGGTGCCGCCGGCATCTCCAGCTTCAACGCCTATGCCTTCCGGCCGGGCGGCGGGCGCATCAAGTTCCTCTGCTACCTCAAGACGCCATCGGCGCTGAGCGATGGCACCAACCGCTATTCGATCTTCGCCGGCCTGACCCGTTCGTCGCTGGCCTACGCGCCGAGCGAGTGGCTCGGCGTGCGTTACCGCGACGACGTCAATGGTAGTCCGGCCAAGTGGCAATTGGTGTGCCGCAATGGTGGGTCCGAGAGCGTCGCCGATATCGGGGTCATCGCCGCGGCTGACACCTGGTACCGCATCGAGATCGACATCAACGCGGCGGCCAACAGCGTTACCGCCTCGGTCAACGGGACCGTCTCGCCGGCGGTGACCACCAACATCCCGACCGCCGAGAGCTTCTTCACAATGCAGATCGTCAAGGCGCTGGGCACCACCAACCGCAGCCTGAACGCCGACGGCTACGGCTGGGCACAGAACTTCACGACGGCCCGGTGAACAGGGCGAGGTGAGCCATGGCGCTGCCGGAATACACCGTCACCGACATCCAGGGGTTAGTGAGCCAACTGCAGGCGCACTTCGATTCGCCGGCGACGGTCGGCCGGCCGCTGATCGACGAGGGCCGCATGGTCATCTTCCTGCTCAAGCAGATTCGTGACCTACGCCAGCGGGTCGCAGCGCTGGAGCAAGCGCCATGAAACTGGCGACACATTCGCAGCGCCTGGAACGTTGGCTTGGCCGCGACGAGCTGGCGCGCATCAGCGCCTCGATGAAGGACTGGTACGGGCCGCCGATCGCCGTCGGCCGCGTGCCGGGCGAGGTGTTTGCGCACAAGGGCGGCGACTTCCGCGGCCGGATCGAGGCCGGACGGGAAGGCTCGCTGGTCGACTACGCCGTCGATCGCATGTACCGGCTGCGCCGCCGGGTCGATCGCGCCGCGGCCCGGCGTCGCCGCTTCGTCACCCTGGCCGCCGGGTTCGCCAGCCTCGATGACCTGATCGCCGAGGCGACCGCCGGCAAGCGCCAGGAGATCGCCTACCAGAAGGTCGGCGTCACCGGTGTGGTCGGTGCCACCAACACCCTGTGGTTCGTCGGCAACCAGCCGGCGGCCGGGGCCAACGCCGGCGCCGCCGCCGGCGGCACCGCCTGGACCCGGACCTCGACCGGTTCGCTGTTGTTCAACAACGCCGGCAGCGGCGACACGCTGCATTTCGTTGGCGGCATGCCGCTGGCGACGGTTGGCGGCAACACGCTGTTGCTTTACGACCGCCTGCACTCGACGACCAAGACGATGTCGTCGACCGGCACCGAGTCGGTGACCGGCGTGCCGAGCCGCTACCAGGCGACCACGGCCGGCGCCCAGGACAGCGCCGAGGGCAACTTCCTGGCGATCGAGTGCCGCACCGCGCTCAGCGCCACGGCGCACAACTGGACGACCTGCCTCTACACCGACCAGAGCGGCAACGGATCGGCGACCTTGCCCAGCGTCACCGGCAACTCGTCGTGCATCCAGTACCGGCTGGATCAGCCTGTCGGCCAGTGGTTCTGCCCGCTGGCCTCGGGCGACAGCGGCATCAAGGAGCTCGACCAGATGCAGTGCTCGGCGTCGGTGACCGGGGCGATCGACTTCACCATCGGCCATCCGCTGGCCTTCATGCCCTGCCCGGTGGCCAGTGTCGGGTTCTGGACCGACGGTATCAACAGCGCCTTCAACCTGGTGCGGATCTTCGACGACGCCTGCCTGGCGTTCCTCGAGGTCCTGAAATCGGCCACCGGCGCCACGACCTATACCGGCACGGTGACGCTGGTTTCGGGGTAGCCCATGCTGAGTGGCGGCGCGGGCAGGGTCTTTCTCCGGCCGCAGTTCCAGTGGCTGACCGGCGGCCACTTCCGGCCGGGCAGCGGGCATCGCTACCCGCTGCCGCTGTCGACGCCGGCGCCGAACCGACTGCTGCTGGAAGACGACTCGCGGCTGCTGTCGGAAAGCGGCCATGTGCTGCTGCTCGAAGACCAGACGCCGACGCTCGACCAGGCGCTCGTCGTCAGCGGTTTCGCGAGCAGCAACGCGTTCGGCGCCGCATCGCTGCACCTGACCATCCTGCCGGCCTCGATCGACGACACGACGGACGGCTTCGGTGCGGCGTCGGTCAACCCGACCCTGGCGCCGGCCTCGATCGACGACTCGGCCGACGGCTTCGGCGCCGCGGCGCTGCATCTCACCATCCTGCCGGCGGGTGTCGGCGACGCCGATGCCTTCGGCGTGCCGACCTTCACGCTGTATCTGCAGCCTTCGGCGATCGCCGACGGCGACGGCTTCGGCGCGCCTTCGGTCAACGCCACGCTTTCGCCAGCGTCAGTCGACG